>JAAUOM010000004.1 GCA_012034865.1 Acaryochloris sp. CRU_2_0
ATCGTCGTCTGAGCAAAGATTACGAGCGTTTGACAGACATGAGCGAGGCGGCGATTTATGCTGTGATGACCCGATTGATGCTCAAGCGATTAGCTGCCTAAAGGTTTACTTTATAAACAGCCTCTGAAAGCTGGTTGGGAAGCCCAAACCAGACGGAGTACCGCCCGTCGTTGGGTTACCATCCAAATCTGCAAACACTAAATACTGGTGGTTCGGCCTAAATGGGATGCTCCCCAAAAGCCCATGGGAAAAGAGCGTCGTCTGCGTTGGCGTATTTTCTGTTATCGCTACCCAGGCTATGTCTACCGACGAATCGGTAACATCCTGGACTGCATCTACTCTTTGGTCGCTAATTGTATCGCCATTGACAAGTGTTCCTGGTGGATCGATTTGAGCACCAGAATAGACTTGGGCAACTGCTCGGCTTGTCCCTCTTTGCAGTGTAGTAATTACGCCAGATTTAACGTTTGGTTCCATCAAGTTAGCTGGCGGGGCGTTTACATTCTCATTTGGGTCGCAGTTAAAGACATTGTCATCATACACACCATCATTGTCATCATCTAGACCATTTCCATGACCGAGTCTCAGCACGTGACCGAGTTCATGTGCTAGCGACGCATCAATGGGATCAACCCCCTCTAGCCTAAATGAATTATCAACAACGCTAACATAGCCGTTGATAGCACTAGTTAGACCTGTTGGAGGATTCGCACAAGCATTTGCGCCTCCATTAAGGGTAGTGAAACCTCCCCATCCAGATAACTTGGTAGGCTTTCCCATGTTATCGACAAACTGCCGGAGATTGAGGGCAATCGGTCCCAATAGGGGGGTGTTAAATTGTGCTGCCAAATTGTTCCATGCGGTTTGGCAAGCAGCCACAGCGAGGTCCAATTCCTGGCTATTCACCTGTGGATCTAAGATGTCTCCTAGCTGTCCTGGGCCACCATTTGCTGGAGGAGTGGGATCGTTGATGATGGGGAAATTGGCTTGGTTAAGAATTGCGGCAGTCAACGAGCTGCGAAAAGTAATGTTTGCACCCGGTATCCAGATATTGTCGCTCGCTCGCTCGTGCCGCCGCCAGAGAACATTATCAGGATCCGGCTCCCCTACACCACCTGGGTCCATCACGGCTGGGCTACCTTGAACAGCGCACCACCTAATGGGAATCTGTATCAGACCTGTCCCTGCTTGCGCTATGGGAACTGCTGTAAATAACCAGAGCACAACTACCAAAAGTCCTGCCATGAGTCGCTTGGCATAGTTAGTTGGGACTGCATGGTCGTGTAAAAGCTTGTTCTTCATCGTTACTCTCCCGCTAGCCCATTACTAGGTGGTAATTGTATTGTGATCTCTTGCGATGTAGTTTTAGTCCGTTTTGCGAGTTGTCTCAGGTGTTTCACGTCTGGAAGAGATGGGCGAACCCCTCGCTCAATAGCTGTGCTGGTTTGTTCGCCTATTTGGAGAGTAGGACTAGCAATTGCTGGATAGCTACAGGCAATGAAGCTAATAAAAGCAGCCATCGATATAGCTATGGCTACTTTAGAGCGAGTAATAGATATCCCAAACCTTTGATTTAGCATAGTTTTACCCTTTTTGTTAGAGCTATCAATACCGATCTATCAGGCCATAAGGGTCTTCTTACGGCAGATGTTTCAAATGTTCACCAAGGACTCCACACCACCTGCACCGAGCAATCCTCCAAGTCGGCCAACAGATCCATCTCCCAGCGCATCTGAGCAACAATCCCCGCTATCTCACCCTCTTCCTTAAACGCAAACGTCAGCTCGTACTCGATTCCCCTGGGCTTGATTTTAACCATCTGAAACGAACTCAACACCCGATCCTCAATCGCCCGTCTGACTTTCCCTTTCTTCTGCCCTGGAACCCAGAGCTTCAAGCCCACCTGAACAACATGCAAGGGCATCGCCACCGCCCGAATCTGGGGCCATTCTTTGGGGTCCTCAACGAGGGTCTCCAACTCAATCTCGTCCCCCGGTGTTTCCCCAGCTTGGCCATCCGCAAACAATTGCAAAAACTGTTCCTCAGCCTGTATCTGCAACGCCCGCTGACTGTAGCGCTCAAAACTCCTCTCCGATTTGTGACGGGTAATCTGCCTCGCCAACAACGGATTCATTCCCCGACTCACCATCTGCGTGGCCACCGTATGTCGCCCTCGATGCGGATGTGAATCTTCTACCCCAGCAATAGCCGCCAACTCCTTAACTACCTTGTAGATGCCCCAATAGCTCAACCGCTGACCCTTGCTGTTATTCGACTCCGACACAAATAACGGCGACTCAGAGCCAACCTCTTCACCCCTAGCGCAAAGATACCCTTGCAAAGCAGCGATCGCCTCCGGCAACAAGGGCACCTGACCCACACTGTCATCCTTCGCTTCCCGGATGTGTAACCGCTGACCATCAAAATCAGCCAGATTCAGTGCCTCCACCTCCCTAGCCCTCAATCCATGCAGCAACACCCACAGCAAAGCCCGATCGCGTTGAGCGGTCTGTCCTCGCTGCTCGGTAGCCGCAAACAACCGCTTTACCTCATCGGCTGACCACTCCTGAGATTGCACGGGATCAGGTTTGGGCATCTCAATCAGTAGCATCGGGTCTTTGGCAATATAATCCCGACTGCACAGCCATTTGAATAGGCTTTGGAGGGCTGCTAGGGCCAGATTGATTGTGGCGGGCGATCGCTTTCCGCCGCGTTCTGAGGGCAAGGCTTTGAGGTGTTCCTTATAGCGATCCATATCCCTGGCTGTAATATCCTGCCAACCCTTGTCTGTCCAGTTCAGAAAGGCTCTGAATGCCCGTTCATAAGACTTGTGGGTGTTAGGTCGCAACTCCCGGCTGCGAAAATATTCCTCCACCCGTGACCAGCGTAGGTCTGCTGGGGTTGAAGGGGGATGGGGTGATCTCTGGTTGTGAGAATGCACGGCTGGAACCGGAGCGAGGGTGGGAGGGACAACGGGAATGAGTTTAACTGCTGGGATGGTCATGGCTTGGCCTGTCGAGCGTTGATCACTTCATCAGCAGCCTTAACCAGCACTTCATCCATCCAAGCATTGATACTCTTCTGAGTTTTGCTTGCAGCAATGAAGATCTTATGGTGGTGCTCAGGTGTGGTTCTGAACGGCAGTTTCCCGGAAAAGGGCTTATTGGGCTCTTGACCCAATGACTCGCAAAACTCTAAGTAGTCATCGACAGAATCCTGAAAAGCCTGTTTTGCTTGATTAACGGTTTCTCCCTTGAACGTCACCACATCCCGAATATCTAACACCCGTCCAAAGAGAATCCCTGACTCGGCATCAATTTCAATCTGTCCCGCGTAGCCTTTATAGTGCAACATTGATCAATCCCCTTCTCCTAACGTAATTCCTGCATTGACCAAAAACTCTCGCACCGATTTCACCACACCCTTGTCCGCAACTCGCTCCGGGTGAGGCTCATGAAAGACGGCGCGTTGTTGGTTCAGCATCACCCTGACCCGGCTCCCTCTGCCTTGAGTGACGGTGACCCCAAGACCCTCAAATAACGTGACGATATCTTTCCATGCAATATTGGCAGGAATAGGATCAGTGAAAATTGCTTTCAGCGTCTTGGCCTGTTTGCTATTCATCCTTGGGTAAAATCAATCCGCATTGTTGAACAAATTACCCACTCCTGCTGCTATAGCTCTCTAACTCTTAGTGCTGACGATATCAATATATGATATCATGTTGATTTAAAATGTGATTCATCGCCGCGATCTCCACTTTCTAAACGTCAAACCCTTGAAAAACGGAACTTAGGATTTATTTTAAGATTGTCTACTCCAAATAAAAAGATTGATTTGTCACAAGCAGATGATCAACTAGAGCGAGATATTACACAAGGTCTTTCTATTTATATCGATACAGCAAGATCAGGATTTGAACCCTTCATTCTGAGAACAGAATGGTTTGAAAATGAACAGCGAAAATCATCGCCAGCACGCCAAAAGCAATACGATTTGGCTTTTATCTGGTCTAGCCCCCCCAATATCAGAATAGTCTGGCCTTTAGAAGCCAAAGTTCTACATTCAGATGGTTCAGTTTTTGAGTATGTTAAAGAAATTACAGATAACTACCTTACCTGTCGGTATTCGCCATTCTCTAGTGAAGCAGGAATGCTTGTTTATCTCCTCAAAGGCAGTCCTAAAAAGGCATTTGGTAATATTGTAAAATCTGTCCCATGTCTGTTGGCTGATCACGTAGATTTTCCGAACCGTGACCACAAAACCTCAGACCATCAGCGCATAGTCTCAGCCGGTAAAAGCTATCCCAGCAACTTCCGTTGTCATCATCTAATTTTGAAGATTCTTAACGACTAGATGCGGTAGAAGCCTGTTTATGGCAAGAGGATGTGGAGGTTGCGATGGCACGGTTTGACCCTTGGTAACACCAGCGGGTGAGTCCTTTTATGGCCTACCTCAACAAGCATTGAGAACGGATTGTCAACTATGGCTATTACCAAGCAGAAGGGATCTCCATTAGTTCCGGTATGATTGAATCAACGGTCAAGTGGAACAAAGACAATGTGCCGCAGGTGCTGAAGCAGCGCTCTGCCTACCTCAATGGGCAGTTCTTAAAGCGAGGCTTACAAAGCAGGGATGCACTCCTTATGCGGCTTGAGCTGACTATGAAGCCGAGATACGTGTAAAAAAGCTCAGTACAGGACAAAAAATTCAAAACTGCGAAGGAAACCCTTATGAAACCCTTGTCCATCAAAAGTTCCGATAGTTTTAACCGAAATCGTTGTCAGAAAAAGGTTCCAAGCTTTTTGTCCTGTACTGAGAGCTGGAACTGCCGTTGTTCACGTCAGTTCTTGGGATAAAGGGTAACTATGGCCAAGCGATGGTTAAAAATTGTCGGGGGTGGGGTGGCGATCGCACTCTTCGCCTTAGGGGCGACCTGGTTGAGTCGCAATGCCATTTTAGACTCTGTGTTGGAAGGGGCAATTAAAGATACCACTGGGGTCAGTGCCGAGATTGAAGGGCTGGACTTTCAACCTTTTGCTGGAGATTTGAGGATCCAAACCCTAACCCTCAAGAATCCGCAAGGCTTTTCCACGCCCCACCTGATCAAAATTCAAAAATTTGACCTCAAATTTCAGCTCTCTAACCTCTGGCAAGATCCAGTAGAGATTGAATCCCTGACGGTTAATGGCATTGATCTCAACGTCGAGCAGCAGATTCCCAATAATAATCTGGCAACGGTCGTCGAGACCTTACAATCCGATCCGCCCGCAAATACGAGTAAGGAAAAAGTAGTCAAGATTGGTCGGTTATCGATTCGCAACATCAAGGCTTTAATTCAGGTGAATGCCATTGGTGATCTGGGTTTAGAAGAAAATTTAAACCTGGGAGAGATTGACTTGACCAATGTTACCTCCACCAATGCCGAGGGGAAATTATCGGTTGCGATCGCCAATGCTGTGATCACCGCTTTGCTGCAAAAAATCTCCCAGCAGGACTTACCCTTCAAACTCGATGGCGAGAATCCCACCCAAGATCTACCCATTGATATTGAAGAGCTAATTCCCTAGTCTTCCTAGTTCCAGCCTATTTTGTGTGAGTTAAAGATAGGAAAGGACGTCTACTATTGAGAGGGGAAGTAATCAGAAAGTTACAGAACCAGTTCATCGCAGTAAAGGTTAGGTTAATGTCCAGACAAGGATCAATCCTGAGGTTTAGCCAGCGTGAGAGCAGGCAAAGTCTAGAGCTTTCTGTAAGCGTTTGAGATCTTCGCTCCGTTGATGGAGCAACAACCAAGACTCCAGCAAATCCGGGCCATGGAGATCTCCCGTCAGGGCAGCCCTAAGCGATCGCATCACTAACCCTTTCTTGAGGTTATGGTCTTTCACCGTCTGATTAATGCAATCTTGAGCGGTTTGCGCGGATAACTCAGCCTGGGAGTCGAGTTGATTGACAATTCCTTCCAAGGCTGTTTCTGCACCGTCTTGTCTCAACTGTTTTTGCGCCTCATCCGTCCAAGTCAACTCCCGCGTGAATAGGAACTCTGTCATTGCCACAGCATCTTTGAGGCGTACCAAACTGGGTCTAATCAGCAGACTCAGTTGTTCTAACCAAGGCCGTTCAGCAATGGGGTCAAAGTCGTAGTCTACCTGCTGCCAATAGGGAATTAAAGCATCTGTCAACGCCGACAAAGACAATTTTTCCTCGTCATGGAGATATTGGCTACTCAGCCAATCTAATTTATCCCAATCAAATTTAGCCCCTGCTTTATTCACCCGCTCAAAATCAAAGTGAGCCGCTGCTTCACTGAGGCTAAAAATCTCTTGGGTTGGATCTGGCGGAGACCACCCCAGTAAGGTCATATAGTTGGCCAATGCAGGCGCAATAAACCCCATCTCCTGAAAATCGGAGATAGAGGTTACCCCATCTCGTTTGGAGAGTTTGCGTCCCTCCGAGTTCAAAATCAGGGGCGTATGAGCAAATTCAGGAATTGCTCCTGCCAAAGCCTCATAGAGCAGAATTTGCTTGGCCGTATTGGCAATATGGTCTTCTCCGCGAATCACATGGGTAATCTGCAAATCTAGATCATCCACGACCACGGCTAGATTGTAGAGGGGTTGGCCGATCTCACCAGAAGCAGTGGCCCTGGCTATGACCATATCTCCCCCTAGATCGCGTCCCTGCCAATGCATCGAACCTCGCACCAGATCTGGCCAGGTGATGGCTTGATCATCCTCAATCATGAATCGAATCACGGGTTGACGACCTTCGGCTTGAAATGCTGCTTCCTGGGCTGGGGTCAAATGGCGATGCCGATTGTCATAACGGGGGGCTTCTCCGCACGTTTTTTGGGCTGCTCGCATCTCGTCCAGCTCTGCTGAGGTGCAATAGCAGCGGTAGGCAACGCCTTGATCTAAGAGCTTTTGAATCGCCGCCTGATAGAGATGGAGGCGCTGGGATTGAAAAAAAGGACCTTCATCCCAATTCATCCCTAGCCAGCTCAAGCCATCTAGAATATTTTGGGTGTATTCGGGGCGCGATCGCTCTTGATCGGTATCTTCAATCCGTAAAATGAAGGTTCCCTGATAGTGGCGGGCATAGAGCCAGTTAAATACTGCCGTTCTAGCAGTACCAATATGCAAATTACCCGTAGGGCTAGGGGCGATACGAACTCGAACGTTCACAAACTCTCTCAACTTAGACAACTCTCAGACTCTATTCTACTGACAAAGCCATGGACGAAAGGGAATCATCGCCTCTTGCAGGGGCTTTAGCCAGGGACTAGCAGTTGAGAACGGGACTGACGGGATTCGAACCCGCAACTTCCGCCGTGACAGGGCGGTGCTCTAACCGGTTGAACTACAGTCCCTCGTGTTGAGCAATCTTTATTGTGCTAATAGATACAGCATTTGTCAAACATATCGTTTGCCATGTTTGCCGTCTCACCCATACATAGAGATCTGGATATAGACCGTCAAGCAGAGTGAACGCGCTGCGATAGTAATTGTTCTTCTAGCGCGGCAATCCGGTTGTAGGCAGCCGTTAGTTGAGCGGTGAGACGCTGAATTTGAATTTCTGAGGTAATGGGTTTTTCGCCTTGTTGTTCAGGGGCTTCAAAGGTATTCCTTTCGGCCAGCACATCTTTATGGCTCATACTAGGGCTGGTATGCAAAGAAGATTCATAGATGACTCCTGCAAATGGCTGGCTATGAGGATGCAACGCTTGCTGGGACAATGCGGTCGTCAGTTTATGATCAAGCTGCTTGATCACTTGGTGGAGGGCATCAACATTCTCACTCACCTGCGTGAGTTGTTCTTGAACAAGATCCATGGTTTTCCCCTACGGATTAACTTAACTCTATGCTAAGGATTTCTAGAGATAAAAGGAGGCTTTTAGCAGACCCAAAACGAAATAAATTCTAAAGCCTTGTGACTAACGTATAGACCTGCCATCCTAATCAGGCTGATCCTTATAAATCCTTAAGAATAAGGGCGAGTTGATTGTTTTTAGTCTTTGTTACGTATCCAAAATATACCGATAAAGTATCATTCCATGTTTGCTGATCTAGAATTTGAATAGTCATAATTCGTTAGACAATCGCAGCCTTTTCCCTGACAGCCATGATGATTGCTCTATTGGACACACCACGCCCTCGGCTAGATCCTGGAGGGTTATCCTCAAAAGGGAATCGACAAAAAGTGTATGGATCGACGTTTATTTTTACAAGCCTTAAGTGTGGTTACCTTGAGCCAACTCCTAGGAGCCTGTCAACAGCAGAATCGGCCTGTACTGGAAGTTAATACATTACAGAAGGCGCTTCCTCCCCAGTTGATTGGTAAATTTCGCTCACAATCGCAGATTTCTGTACAAGTTGGCATTAAATCTTCAACCCAGGAAATATTCTCTCAATTACAACAATGGCAGGCTCAAAAAACTCAAGACGTTGCTGAAAATACCACAACGCCTCAAGAACCTGTATCTCCTGTGCAGTTGCCCCATAGAGTCGTCAGCCTTGGCGATTATTGGCTATCCCAAGCCATTCAGCAAAATCTGATTCAACCCTTGCCAGCCAATCAGTTAATACACTGGTCGGGGTTAGACCCCCGTTGGCAGCAACTCGTGCGGCGCGATCGCACAGGTCAACCCTCCGCCAATGGCGATATTTGGGGAGCCCCTTTCCGCTGGGGTGCTACCCTGATTGCCTATCGCCCCGACAAATTCAAGGATCTTGGCTGGCAACCTACCACCTGGTCGGATCTATGGCGACCTGAACTGCAAGGTCGAATTAGCCTGTTAGATCAACCCCGCGAGGTCATTGGTCTCACCCTCAAGAGACTCCAACAGTCTTACAACCTCAAAAATCTAGACGCCGTTTCCGCCCTGCCGACGGAATTGCAAGCCCTCAACCGCCAGGTGCGGTTTTATGCCTCTACCCAATATCTAGAGTCCCTGATTTTGGGAGATACTTGGGTCGCTGTGGGTTGGTCAACGGATATTTTGCCCGCCCTCCTTCAGGAGCCAGACATCGCTGCCGTGTTTCCTCAAGGGGGAACAGCTCTATGGGCCGACCTGTGGGTGGAACCGCGCACTTCAACCACATCCACGCTGGCAGCAAACGCTGATTCTAGAGCTGTTAGTCAATGGATTAACTATTGGTGGGAAGCCTCTGTGGCAGCCAATTTATCTCAATTCACCTCGGCTATTTCCCCTCTGATTCCAGCATCAGTCACCTCACAATCCTCCAGTCAGTTGCTCATAGCCCATCTAGACCGTTTTGAGCGCAGTGAATTTCTGCTGCCGTTACCGCCTGCAACCCTTGACCAATACCAACGTTTATGGCAAGAAATGCGGAGGGCGATTTAGGGGATTCGTTTGGCTAAAAAGTTGCCGATTTCCAGACCCATAAACCCCAAACTAGCACTGCCCAACCAGTAGAACAGTGCTAATGTTGGGTTTCCTGCTTGTAGAAGAGTTGAGGTATCCAGGGCATAGGTGGAAAAGGTGGTGTATGACCCTAGAAAGCCTACGGTAACGAGTAGACGCACATCGGGTGAAGAAAGGCTTCGCTCCAGGGTCAGAGTCATGAAAAAGCCCATGATTAGAGCACCTGTGATGTTGATAAAGAAGGTGCCGTAGGGAAACCCAGTTCCTAGCCAGCGGCCAAAGAGTAAGGTCAAGTAGTAACGACTCAAGGCACCAGGAATTGCCCCTAAGATAATGGCGATCGGTGTACGCATCGCCGGATCAATTGCAGCCAGAAAACCCCATGTTTGAGTCAATCCATGGCATATCTGATGAATGAAATTGGCTAACATTTTCGGTCATTCATCAATAGGGCCAGCCGAAACGATTGCTAAGCGATCGGGGTGAATGTAGGCTTGAATCGCTTTTTCTACTTCGGTCATAGTTACGTCTGTAATCCGTTGCGGGAGTTGGCGAATCTCCTCAATGGGTAGACCCAGAACTTCATTCATGAGTAATCGCTGGGCTAACAGATCGGGATCAGCCAGGTCTACGGGGTAGCTATTGAGAATAGACCGTTGGGCGGTCTGTAACTCAGACTTCGTAATGCCCTTATCTTGCACTTGTTGGAGGAGAGTAATGGTACTGGCAATGGCTGTTTGGGTATCTTCAGGAGCCGTCTGCATTTGAATGGCAAAGGGGCCAGCATGAAGACCAGCGGCAAAATAGCTGTAAATGCCGTAGGTGAGTCCTTGGCGATCGCGAATTTCAGTCCCTAATCGACTCGATAGGGTATCTCCTCCTAAAATCTGATTCAGCAACATCGCCGGATAATAGAGGGGATCGTGGCGCTCTAGGCCGGGATAACCCATATAGGTGACCACTTGAGTTTTGCCCGGTAACGGCACTTTGATGGACTGGATCGCCGGGGGCAAATTCACCTCTGGGAAGGTGAGCGCTCTGGAGGGTTGAGGGTTTTGCCATTGGCCTAGAGTTTGGTGGAGGTGCGATCGCACCTCCCCCCTATCAAAGTCTCCCAACAGCATGAGAACTAGATTTGCTGGGGTATAGTGTTCCTGATAAAACCGGAGAATATCTTCTTGACGAATGGTTTTGAGACTACTCTCGGTGGGGAATCCATGAAACGGATGGCTGTCAGGATAAATCTGTTGCTGAAAGGTACGTCGTGCCAAAGCACCCGGATCATCCAAGTCCAATTGCAAATGGGTCAACATCCGTTGGCGGGATAACTCTAGCTGTTGTGAAGGAAACGTAGCATTTTGCAAAACCTCCCCTAAGATTGCCAGTAGAGCAGGTAAATCAGGGGATAGGGCGTAACCGGAAATATCTACCCCCTCCCGTAAGACAGAAGATCTAAGCTTGCCCCCCGATCTTCTAGAATCTTGGCGAGGGCCAGATCATCCTTGCTGGTCGTGCCGCTCATGAGATTGTCAGCCGTCAAACTGGCCACACCTGCTAGGGTGAGACAGTCCCACTCGTTGCCAGCCCGCAGATATCCACTGAGGGTCACCGTCGGTGTACTAGCGTCTGGGAGTAACAGAACCGTCAAACCATTTTCCAGAACCAAGCGTTCCGGCAACGCTTGGGTGTCCGAAACTTCCATAGGTGGGAAATGGGGCAAATAGGCCGCCACTTGAGCTGGATCGACGGGTTCACCGGGCGTGAAGTCTTCGGCTGTTTGCTTTGCCGGAATTCCTCCCATGATCGGTGATTCATCGAATTGCGTTGGCTCAAAGAAGCCGACGGTGCGTTGGGCTGGCAGCAAATAGGTCTGCGCTACCCGCTGAACATCTTCTGGGGTTACGGTTTCTAGACCTGCTAAATAGCGATCGCTAAAGCAATAATCCCCCGTGACAATCTGGTTATAGGCCAGTTGACTGGCCTGGTTTTCAACTTCACGATTGCTGAGGATAAATCCTGCTTTAAGTTGAGTCTTGGCTCGCTCTAACTCTTCTGATGTAATTAGTTGATCCCGCAACTGGGCTAAGGTGTCTTCAACCACTTGGTCAATTTCAGTAAGCTGACCTGCGGCGGCAGTCACAGAAATGCTATACCAGCCCGATTCCATCAGCGCCGCCACGGAGGCATGGGCATGGGTGGCTAAACCCGACTCAATTAAGGCCGGATAAAACCGCGAGTTACGTCCCGCCGAGAGAATCGAATCCAAAATTTCTAAGGCTGGAATATCAGGATGTTGAGCATCGGGAATGGGGTAAACAGCCTCCCATAAAGCGGCACTGCCCGGTTCTTGCAAGATCAAGGGAGGGGCAGGAACCGCCTGCGCAGCAACCCCAGGCATCGGGGCAGCTACCTCAGAAGGGGAATGAGGGCTGGAAATATCGCCAAAGATGGCCTCCACCTGCTCTTGCACCGCCGCCGCTGCAAAATCCCCCACAATCACTAAGACTGCGTTGCTGGGTTGATAGAACCGCTGATAATAGTCCTGAACTTGTCCTAGGGTAAATTGCTCAACATCGGCCTTGGTGCCACCCACAGGCAGCCCATAGTTGGAATCAGGAAACGCCTGCTGCATTACCATCCGACTGAGACGATAATCAGGACTATTTTCATAACCCTGCAATTCTGAAATGACAACTCGTTTTTCACTGGCCAACTGGTCAGCCGTCAGCAACACATTCTGCATGCGATCCGCTTCTAGAATGAGCAAGGGTTCTAGCTTATCCCGGCCAACTGTCCCGTAATAGGCCGTCATATCATAGCTGGTAAAGGCATTGGAAGCACTCCCCAAAGCACTGAAGAGTTGACCAAACTGGACAGGGCGGGAGGTCGTTCCTTTAAACATCAAATGCTCAAGCTGGTGGGTAATGCCATTGAAACCAGGCATTTCATTACGTGAGCCGACCCGATACCAAACTTGCACACTGACCACAGGAGCGGTATGCACTTCTTTGAGCAGAAGCGTCAGGCCATTATCTAGACAGATTTTGCTGACGCCTGTAGTTAAAACATGGCGAAGGTCACTGGCAGTAGGGTTAGGGGTAGTCACGGGGGTTGCTGTTGAGTCAATCAAAGTAGGGTGAAACGCTCGGGCTGGTTCTGTGCAGCACAAGCTTTACAGATCTTAGTATCTATCAGGAATGTTTGCAGTATTCCTAGCATAATTGGACGCGCCCTTTGGAGTGGGCTGACTCCTGCCCTTTCAGTACCCTCAGCGAGAGGCTAAACCCTTTATTTTCTAAAGTTAATACAGTCTCACAGTCTCACCTATCGCGCAATGATGGAACTCCCTTTATTGCGTAATATTACAGCAGTGATTGAGTTTGCCCAGCGCCTGTTTTATCGTTTACCTTTTGCCTTTTATTCGGTGTTGCTATCTGCAAGGAAAGAGTGAGTCACTTTTACCTTTTACCTTTTACTTTTTGCTTCCAAAATTTTGCCTTTTATTCGGTGTTGCTATCTGCAAGGAAAGAGCGAGTCACTTTTACCTTTTACCTTTATACCTTTTACCTTTTGCCTTTTATTAGTGCTGATACTCCCATAGAAAGAACCTCTATTTTAAGGTCTCTTCTGTGCATAGGTTGAAAACAGGTTAAGTGTTAGATTTGTTAGTGTCTTGAATTTTTCGACACCTATCAGAGAATAAAAAATGTACTTTCAGAGGTTCCATTTAGACAAGGGTTCCAAAGATCACCTAGGTATTCTCTAGCAAATGGCGAAGGTTCGTGACATTAACCTAGGAGATCATCATTATCGGGGTAAAGATGGGTTTCAAAGGAAACTGGCATAGAGTTATGGAGTACCTCTATGTTCATAAAAATTTGGTACCGATCAATTGTCTTCTGACAGTAGTTCTTGCCATTGCCTATTTTCTCGCAGGCTGGCTGGGACTATCCTTTGCCATCCCTCCGGGCTATGCCACGGCAGTCTGGCCTCCGTCAGGCATCGCCTTGGTTGGCATCCTCTGGTGGGGGCAACGCGTCTGGCTGGGTATCTGGTTGGGATCATTTCTGGTTAATGTTTGGGGCTCTCTGACCACATCCCAGACGGAGATCAGTGTTGCAGGGCTGGCGATCGCAGCCACCATTGCCTTCGGTTCCACGCTACAAGCACTCTTGGGAGCATTGTTACTGAAGCGCTGGGTGGGAGTTGATCGGCTATTTGAGCGCGGCGGAGCTATTCTCAGGTTCGCAATGATTGAGGCGCTGAGTTGCTTGCTGGCATCCACCTGGGGAGTAACTAGCCTTTGCCTCGCTGGTGCCGTAGACTGGACGCTCTATTTCGATTCGTGGCGAACCTGGTGGCTCGGAGATCTGATGGGGGTAGTCGTCATCACCCCCGTGCTTTTAGGATGGCGAGCGTTGCCACATCTGCCTCGTCAGCCCTGGCGGATTGCTGAGACCGTCGGATCAACAGTTCTGCTGGTGGTGATCAGTGTCCTTGTGTTTCTCGGCCCGTTGCCGCTCTCGGAGAATGATGCCCCCTTGGCCTTCATGCCACTCCCTTGTTTGGTGTGGATTGCCTTTCGTTTCCAACCGGGAGGGGTGGCTCTAGCGGCCTCATTTTTGTCCGCTATCGCCGTCTTCGCAACCAGCCACGGTACGGGTCCTTTTGTCCACCAGGTCGCCACAGGTGAATCTATCTTTTTGTTACAAACCTTCACTGGTCTATCCACGTTGACGAGCCTGACTCTGGCAGCAGCAGTGGTTGGACAGAAGCAAGCAGAGGAAAAACTTCTCAAGCTTAACGCGGAGCTGGAGCAGCGGGTGCATGAGCGGACAGCGCAATTGCAGGAACTTGCCCAAGAGTTGGAAGTGCAGAGTCTTACCGATGCACTGACAGATTTGGGGAATCGCCGTGCCTTTCAGCGCAAGCTGACTGAGGAAGTGCAACGGGCAGTACGTTATCAGATGCCACTATCGTTGCTGCTGTTGGATGTGGATCATTTTAAAACTTACAATGATGCCTTTGGTCATTCTGCGGGGGATGCGGTGCTGAAAGAGCTGGGACTATTACTACGCCAGCATTCTCGGACTACCGACTTTCCGGCACGCTACGGCGGCGAAGAGTTTGCCCTACTGCTTCCACACACGGATAAAGCAGGAGCACTCATCTTAGCTGAGCGTATTCGCCAGGTTGTGGCAGCGACGTTATGGCGTTATCGAGCGGTGACCGTTAGCATTGGCGCAATGACCTTAGCCAAGAATATGGACAGCACGGTGCTGATTGACCAAGCGGACAGAGCCTTGTACGAGGCTAAGCGGTGTGGGCGCAACTGCGTTGTGTCTGCCACTGAATAAACTTAATTCTTCCAATCTCTCACTTAGGGGATATTGGGGATGTTTTGCTCAGTCTATAACTACTAAGATAGAGAAGCAGAGCCAATCCCAGAAAGCCATAGCGCAAATCCAGAGGATCTGAGATTTGATCTAATCCTGTTGGAACTAGGGTTTTACCCAAATAGGCAGCATAGAACAAATACCCTAAGGCCACATGGCCACAACGTTCTTGTAACAGGGCAAAGATTGTGGGGAAGGTAGGGCCATAGCAGAGGGCAGCCCCTGCAAACAGAAAGCCAAATCCCGGCAAGGGAGTGAGGGCGATCGCACCATACCAACTGCCAATAAACCTCGCAGGCGCTGGATAGGACGAGGACTCACCCAAACGCCTAAGCTCAAGCGTCCTAAGGTCAAGGCTCCCCAATAGGCCGATAATAGGGCACTTTGCTGCACCGGATGCCAACCCCGACCCTGGAGATAGGATCCGCTCCAGGTTGCGATCGCACTTTCAAGTCCCACATAGAAAAACGTGATCAGCAGAAATGGCCAAGCCCCTGACCAATTCACCCGATCCTGAGTCGGATGAAACTGCTGAACTGGGGGAGCCTGCCAAGATAGGACAAGAGCCAGGATCGCTGCTGCTCCTACCCCGACAAAAGCCAGTCGCCAGGGCAAGAGGGTGTTGAGCAAGGGGGCGCTTAAAGCTCCCAATCCAAACGTGGCATTGGCCCAGTTTAAGAACGTAATTTTTCGCTGGGGATGTAATTCACCCACAAGATTATTGCAGTGAAAGTTGAGAATGCCATCGCCTAAGCCCAGCACCAAGGCCGCCCCTGCCACCCCAGCAAAGTTCGGTGCCCAAGCCGCGATCCCAAAGGCTAAACCCACCCAGACAAACGAGAGCGCCAAGAGCGGATGGCGATTTTTTGGCGAGCGGCCCAGGTCAAGCTCGTCAGACTACTCACTAAGAAGAATGTGTAGAACAGACTCACATGAACGCTCTCCCCAAAGGTTGCCGTCCACTGCCTCAAAAAGGCACCGGGGGTCGCCACCACAATCCCGTGCAGATACAGGCCGATGAAGCCAGCCACCGTCAGGCGACCTCGATGGAAAGCATCAGAGAAGAGGGGTAACTTCAAGGTTGTTCAGACAGCGAAAGATCGGGTGCCAAGTGTCGCTTCACACACTCTAGGCCAAAGTGATTGGCTAAGGCTTGCACCAGGGCTACGGGTAGCGGGATTCCCTGTTCAGTACGGGTTTTCTCAGTGAGATATGCCAATTCACCCGGGAAATAAAGGGGTTGATCAGGGTCTAGGCGGGGAGTTTGTTTCAAAGTTGCGATCGCCCGTCCCACTTCTGCGGCAAACACTTCAGGATCACACCAGACCGCCACATCCAGTACCCCAAAGAAATGCCCAGTACCATTGAGACCATCGTGAATGGATTTGGTTTTAAACATAGCAGCCGCTGTTCCCAGGAGCGGCCCACAGAGCAAATCCGCAACTAAGGCCATACCAGAGCCTTTAGGGGAGGCAGCTCGATTGACGGCTACCGCCTGGGGAATATCCGTGGGTTCTCCAGTGGCCGTTAGCCCCCAATCGCTTGGGATCGGCAGTCCTTGATAACCAAAATGTTTGACTTTACCCCCACTCACGGTGCCTGCGGCCATATCTAAAACAATGGGAGTTGGGCCATAGGGAATTCCCCAAGCGAGGGGGTTATTGCCCAAGCAGGCAGTCTTACCGCCGTAGGGTGCTAAATCCACGACATTGGTATCACTGGTGGCAAAGCCCACCATCCCCGCCACTGCCGCCATCTGTGTATAGTAGCCCGCCATACCAAAGTGATTGCTATTGGTCACACCCACCACGGCAATCCCAACCTGATGAGCTTGGGCAATGGCCTCTGTCATCGCTACTTGAGCGGCATATTGCCCCGGTGCGCGATCGGCATCGATCCGGATCATGGTAGAGCGATCGCGGTGGATTTGTAGACAAGGCTGAGGATTGATCCGACCGCTGCGCAGACTCTGGTCATAGCCGATAATTTGCTGCAAGCCATGAGAATCGATCCCCCACAGGTTCGCTTGAACGAGGTGATCGATGAGAGCTGATGCGGCTGCGGGTCTGAGGTCATAATGCCCTAAGACCGCCGTTAAAAAGGTTCGCAGTTGCGCAGGGGTGACCGTGATGGATTGTGTCATAACTGTTGAGAGCCGTGCAGTCAAGGAGCAGGCTGATAAGTATCTGCGGCCATATAATTGATGACGGGATCCCTAGGTGAAGACTCAGACACTAGGGGGGGCAGGGATCGCTGGGTGTACACCTGCCAACCTGAAATCCCCTGAGCAGAGGGGGCGGGGATGGCTTGCATGATCTTGGACTCCAGGATGACAGCGACGGGCATGGGGGCTTGTCCCCAGAGACTGGCGGTGGTGGTCAGATTCTCACTATCCACTTGCAAGCGAATTTGAAGGGGAATAGGGTGAAGATGGCGGACGATCAAATCTTTATATCCATACACTACCGCAGCATCTTGGCCAAGGGTGAAAAAGCGATCGCACCCATAGGTATCCACACTGTGGTTGTACCGTTCTAAGATCTGCAAATTGCCTGCTAGAAACGCCCCAAATAGGGTAGTAGAAATTTGGCAAAGTCCACCCCCCACATCGGTGGTCAACTGGCCTCGGATCAGCATCGGTCCTGCTTGAAAGCCATGTTTAGGGAGCGGTGGCGGTACCCGCTGCCAAAAGCTAAAGATCGCTTGGGGATAGAGAATGAGGCCATCAATAGAGCGGGCAGCCAAGGCCATATTGGTCAGCCGATTTTGATGAAGATTCTCTTCTGGCAATCGCTGTTTAATGGGCGTTTGACATTGGCTCCACCGATGGTTGAATTTGGCAGAAATGGCTAAATCTTGCTCATGAGCGTAATACTGGGAATAGCCGAGTCGCCTCTGATGCATCTCTTTGAGATGTTGACGCAGCTTAGACTTGAGCCAGCGCAATCGATCTTGCCAATAGGAGGCCGTCAAGTGCGATACTCCGTGATTTCCAGGGGATACTGAAGCACTATTTTGATCCACTCCCTCGGCTGAAGCGCCTGGGATTCAGGACTCAAGCAGGGATTGCTGGCACAGCCAGTCTGACATTCCCTAATCCTAGGGTTGAGACCCCAACCCTTTTAATATTCACCGCAGCATTTTCATCTCGGTCATTCTCCCTGTGACAGCATAGATGAGATTTAGCGGGTAGATGTGAGCACTGCACCCGATTTAGAACTCAGGGCTGCAAGTTGGCCCAGAATGGCATCGACATTTTGACGAGCATCCCCAAACAGCATTTGAGTGTTGTCCTTGTAGAACAAGGGGTTATCAACGCCTGCATACCCGCTGGCCATACTGCGCTTCATTACCACCACATTTTCCGCATTCCAGACTTCCAGAACGGGCATACCAGCGATGGGGCTACTGGGATCGTCTAGGGCACTAGGATTGACGGTATCATTGGCTCCAATTACCAAGACGAGATCCGTCTCCGTAAAATCTTCGTTAATTTCATCCATTTCTAGGACGATATCGTAGGGAACATTAGCCTCGGCGAGGAGGACATTCATATGTCCCGGTAATCGACCTGCCACAGGATGGATGCCAAAACGAACATTGGTGCCGCAATCGCGCAAAATTTTGGTAATCTGAGCCACGGCATGTTGAGCTTGAGCCACGGCCATACCATAGCCCGGAGCAATAATTACGCTCTTGGCATTGCGGAGTAACTCCACGGTTTCATCCACATCGATGGGGGTCGCTTCACCGACGGGCTCAGATCCATCCTTGGGTTTACTGGTTGCGGTGCCTGTCCCAAAGCCGCCCAAGATCACGCTGATAAACCCGCGATTCATGGCCTTACACATGATGTAGCTGAGGATCGCCCCACTGCTACCCACTAAAGCACCTGTAATAATTAGCAAGTCGTTGCCCAACATAAACCCGGCAGCGGCAGCGGCCCAACCGGAATAGCTATTGAGCATGGAAATGACGACGGGCATATCGGCTCCACCGATCGCAGCCACCAGGTGAATGCCTAATAGACTTGCGATCCCCGTCATGATCAACAAAGGCTGTAAACCACTGGTGCCTGTTGCCCTCATAAACTGTGCACCCAGCACCACAGAACCAACCAGCATGGCAATATTGAGTCCATGCCGAGCCGGGAGCATTAAGGGCTTGCTACTGATAATGGCTCGCAGTTTACCAAAGGCGACAATCGAACCCGTAAAGGTGATAGCGCCAATGAAGACCCCTAAATAGATCTCAATATGATGAATACTTTCTTCGGCTCCAGATAACCCTGATTCCGGTTGCAGATAATTGGCTATCCCTACCAGGACCGCCGCCAAACCGACAAAGCTGTGTAAAATGGCGACCAACTCCGGCATAGAGGTCATGGCCACCCGTGAAGCCACAATTGCACCCAGAATGGCCCCAGGCACAACCACAGCTAGTAACGTACTGTAACTGGTAACTTCGGCACTCAGAGCAGTGGCTCCTAAGGCAATCACCATCCCCAAAATGCCGTAGACATTGCCTTTGCGAGCGGTTTCCTGATTAGATAGACCCGCTAAACTGAGAATAAATAACGCACTAGCCGCGATGTAAGCCACGGTGACAAGGCTATTGGTCATAGTTGACTCCTAAAAATGCTGAGAGAGCAGTGAGTGGCCTTTCTATCCCGCTGACTGGGGAGACATTCAAGATCGAGTTTCTGCCAGTCTGGAGATGAAGCGGCTGAAGAGATTACCGACGGAACATTTGCAGCATCCGTTGGCTGACGAGGAAGCCACCCGCGATGTTGATGGTACCCACGAAAATGGCGATCGCACCCAGGATCGTCGTCGGTGAACTCAAGGGTCCCGAAATTTGCAACATGCCACCCAGAATAATAATGCCGCTAATGGCATTCGTGACACTCATCAGGGGAGTGTGCAAGGCCGGAGCCACATTCCAAATCACTTGCCAACCCACAAAACAGGCCAACACAAACACGGTAAAGTGGGTCAAAAACGAGGGGGGAGCAGCGATGCCAATCCCCAATAGAGCCGCCCCCATCGCAATCAAGGGTAGCCATTGACCCAGCACCGATTTTGTTTCACCTGAGCTGCTTCAGGCATAGCAGGTTGCTGAGCCGCTGCTGCTGGCTGATGGGGAGAAGGCTGGCTGACTTGGGGGGGCGGCCAAGTGATCTTGCCTGCTTGCAGGACTGTAGCTCCCCGCACAACTTCATCCTCAAAGTCGATCTTGTAGTCTTCGGCTCCGCCCATATCCTTAAGCAGATGACAGAGATTATTGCCATAGAGCTGACTGGACTGGTTGGCCATTCGGCTGGGCAAATCCGTCAGCCCCACAATGGTGACCCCGTGATATTGATGAATTTCATTGGGACGGGTGACTTCGCAGTTGCCTCCCTGCTCAGCCGCCATATCGACGACGACAGAACCTTCCTTCATACTTTCCACCATATCTTTGGTGATCAGCAGCGGCGCTTTTTTGCCAGGGATCAACGCGGTGGTAATGATAATATCCACCTCTGCGGCTTGCTCGGCAAATAAGGCCATTTCTGCGGCAATAAATTCGGGACTCATGGTTTTGGCATAACCCCCTGTCCCCGTACCATCTTCTTCAAACTCCAACTCCAGAAACTCGGCTCCCATACTCTGAACTTGTTCCTTGACCACAGGCCGAGTGTCAAAGGCGCGCACAATCGCACCCAAGCCTCTGGCGGCACCAATAGCGGCTAATCCAGCCACCCCAGCCCCAATCACCAAGACCTTGGCGGGGGGAACTTTGCCCGCTGCGGTAATTTGTCCGGTAAAAAACCGACCAAAGTTATTCGCCGATTCCACAACCGCCCGATACCCAGCAATATTGGCCATAGAACTGAGGGCATCCATTTTTTGAGCCCGACTAATCCGGGGAATAGCATCCATCGCCAGAACGTTGGCTTTGCGCTCGGCGAGCTGCTTGAGCAAGTCTTCATTTTGGGCAGGCCAGATAAAACTGATTAAGGTTTTCCCTTCCTCCAGCAGTTCAGCTTCATGGCGCTTTAGGGTTGGGTGCATCTGGGGTGCGCGCACCTTGAGAATAATATCGGCGGTTTGCCAAAGCTGAGTGGCCTTTGATACCACTTGGCAGCCCGCTTGTTCATAAACTTGATCGGAAAATGTGGCCGCAGCACCCGCACCCGATTCAATCACAACCGTAAATCCCATTTTTTGCAGGGTCTTGGCAGTATCTGGGGTCGCTGCCACTCGGCACTCACCGGGAAACACTTCCTTGGGGATGCCAACTTTCAGTTGGGTTTTGGCTTCTGGAGTGGGGCTGGCAGTGGCTTCTGCCAAAGTTTTATCGGCTACAGTCATGGATACTCCTTACGGATATGGGAAATAAGGCAAAAGGTAAAAGGCAAAAGTTATGAATACGCTTGAGCTGGTATAGGGAATATTTTTTAAGGTGTTGAATAAAAAGGGGAATCTATCTTTCCCAGCGTAAAAACGGCAACGATGTAGTAAGCTTTCAACGGCAAGTGGGGATTAGGTTGCTCTTAGACAGGTTCTAGTACGTATAAATTTCAACGTTAGGTTTAGGGGTGAATTCAAGGGTTGTCGCAATAGTGATGTTGAAAGGTAAGGAAGTTTATGTGCAGCGATCGCAAACCATAAACCATACAATTCAAGAATAGCGATCGCTGCGCGAACAGAAGCAACCCTACTTAAGAATGTCCACAAAATCAGGGCTGTTTACCTTGGCAAAAGGTCAGTGGAGCTTGTTTGCATCCTAATATTGATCGCCAGAGGCTAGGGTTATTCTTTAACTTGTCTTATAAATTTCTTTAATCTGGATTGCGAAGTGTTACTAGGCAACTGCTAAAAGCACTTTGAAAAAGTAGCTGATATCTAAGAAGGTATTGCCTCTCTATCAACCTCAAAACCAGGGCTTCTCCGGCAGGGGTGAGAACATACTCATGGCCTTGACCTGTCTCTTTTACATGGCTAAAGACAATCCCTAATTTCTCTAGCTCCTTGAGCCGTTGAGCATAGAAGGGCACGGAACATCAATGGCACCCCCCCGCTGATGTCATTGATGTAGCGATTGCCATACAGCAGCTCTCTCAGAACCAAGGGGTTCCAGCGATCGCCCAGCACTTCGACTCAAATTGCATGAGTCCCCTTACAGCCCACGCATGAATGACGTGGGCTTTCATGCTCCCGTACTATTGTTTAATTTCCCAATCTACACCAGAACCTAATTATTCCCAAACCACTTCTGGGCGTTGAGTCGCTGGATAACGCCAAACACCAGTAAGTCCAGGGTCATCTTTCGCTCATCAATTAAAAAAGGCTCAATGGTGCTGGGATCACTATCCGTATTAGACCAAGAGAATGCCCGCTGTTTGTTGATGTCACCTTCAGGGAAATAAACCGTAAACTGACGCTGACCGCCTAGCCATTTCCCCATGACTTGATCTTCAGTAAAACTGAGTTGTAAGTCTTTGACCTGCTGGGCTGCAAAGGCTTTTTCCAAAGCAGGCAAATAATCTTGCTGGATAAACTCGGTAAAGGGCTTATCTTCTAAGGCCGATTTTTTCTCTTTAGGCTTGGGAGTGGCTGCTGGGGCAGTTTCCCCTTCATGCTGGGATTGAGGGTTTTTGTCTACTTCTGCCATAAGTGTTGGGTAACCTTAACCGCCTGCGATCGCAGGAATAATACTGACCTCATCTCCGTCCTGGAGAGCAGTCTTTTTGCCATCCAAGAAGCGAATATCTTCATTATTCACATAAAAGTTGACAAAGCGGCGCAACTCACCTTGCTCATCACATAAGCGATCCTTAATCCCCGGACAATTTTGCTCCAAGGAGTCCAGCAACTCAGCGATACTGCTACCATTGCATTCAACAGTTGCCTGGTTTTGAGTGAGTTTTTGCAACGGGGTAGGAATTAAAACAGTAATGGACATAAACTTACACCAATACAGGTTGCCAATCTAAGCGATCTAAGGTGCGAGACCGTTCTAGGGCACGCTCAAAACTGCCCAACTTCGGTTCGATGGTTAAAGGTTGGCCAACATAGCCCTGCACTGCCTCTTGGGTCTTGAGTCCATTCCCCGTAATGTAAACGACGGTTTTTTCTTCTGGGTCAATCTTGCCTGTTTCCACCAGTTTTTTGAGAACGGCGACGGTGGTTCCCCCGGCAGTCTCGGTAAAGATGCCTTCTGTCTCTGCCAATAGTTGGATACCTTCGACAATCTCAGCATCCGTCACAGATTCAATCTGACCATTTGTCTTGCGGGCGACATCCAGGGCATATACCGCATCGGCAGGATTGCCAATGGCAATGGATTTGGCAATTGTATTGGGTTTAACGGGGGTGATAAAATCCCGACCTTCCCTGTAAGCTTGGGCAATGGGTGAACAACCCTCGGCTTGGGCACCACTAAAGCGCACGGTTTTGTCTGCCACTAAGCCCACTTCCACAAACTCTCGAAATCCCTTATAAATTTTGGTAAACAAAGAGCCAGAGGCTAAGGGAGCAACGATGTGATCCGGGAGTTCCCAGCCCAGTTGCTCAGCAACTTCGTAGCCCAGGGTTTTAGAGCCTTCAGAATAATAGGGACGCAAATTGATATTGACAAAGCCCCAACCGTGGGTATTCGCCACTTCTGAACACAGTCGATTGACCTGATCGTAGTTGCCTTGTACAGCCATCACCGTTGGACCGTAGATGAGGGTACCCATGACTTTACCCGCTTCCAAGTCCGCTGGAATGAATACACAGCAGTCGAGGCCAGCACGGGTTGCGATCGCCGCCGTTGAATTCGCTAAATTGCCTGTACTCGCACAAGACACCGTCGAAAAGCCCAATTCCTGCGCCCGTGTCAACGCCACCGACACCACCCGATCCTTAAAACTGAGGGTGGGCATATTCACCGCATCATTTTTGATATAGAGATGTTTCAGCCCCAGTTGCCGAGCCAACCGATGGGATTTGACCAATGGGGTCATGCCTGTTCCTACGTCGATCGGCGTATCCGTTTCCACAGGTAAGAAAGCCCGATATCGCCAAATAGAGTGGGGGCCTGCGGCAATACTTTCGCGGGTAATGGGGTGGCTGAGTTGGCTGAAATCATAGCTGACTTCTAGGGGGCCAAAACAAAACTCACAGACATGGGTGGCCTGCAATTCGTACTCTGCACCACATTCTTTACACTTGAGTGCTTTTAAGGCAGAGCGAAGAGATTGGTTTGTTAGGGTTTGAGTCATGGGTTTAGCAACTTCGATGAGGACACGTCCACAGCAATCAGTTTGTTTAATTCGCTCGATGCTAACACGGAGATTTACCACCGTCAAACATACCCAACTATTTTAGTCGGGTATGTCAAAAGCCAGTTTATTCTTCTGCCCTAGGCACACCCAAAAGACAGCAAACATCTCCTCTAAAGCTTGCTGAGCCTTGACATCGCCTTCCTCGACATCATCTCGCATGATCTCGTAGAGTTCCAGTAAGGGTTGAGCATAGTCTTGCTGTTGCTGAACAGACAAATGGGGTTTCAACAGCGTAAAGAGGGTAATCACGTCTACAACCCAGTTAGTAACATTCTCCTGAAGCTGATCGGAGTCGTCTTCCTCCTCAAAATCTTGCATTTGCTCATAGAGAGAATCCAGCATCTCTCCCACCAGTCTTTCACGATCTTGAGGACGATAGTCTTGAAGATAGTTGGTCAGCCAGTGTTGAAAGTCTTGATCTTGGGCTTGCATTTCTGCTGGAGAGGGTTCAATCTCTGGATCCATCGAATCCATAATGGTTTTTAATTTTTGCTCCCAGGCAACACAATATTTTTCAAAATGTTCTTCAAATTGGCGATCGCCCTTGATGCGGATGAAGGAGGTTTGGCCGTAACCTTCTCCCAACAAATGTTTACGGCGTTTTGCTTCTCCCATTTTGCTCACCGTTGCTAACGTTCCATTCATGATACTGAAGATGTTAGCTCCAATGAATAACAGGCTTGTATGCTGGAATAAGGCTGACACAGAAATCATCTGTTTGGATGCCAGCTTAATGCCGTAATCGATGATGGTGTATATGCCCGTTCAGATCCGAGATTCGAGGCGCGATCGCTTTGCTGTGGGCAAGCCGCTGTGGGCACGGGCGATCGCAACACCCGCAACCGAGTTTGGCCCCCTTCCCCTTAACCTCACCTCTGGAGAGATTCCAGCAGAGCTAAGAGGCACCTTATATCGTAATGGCCCTGGGCGTCTGACCCGGAAAGAACAAAGCATTGATCACTGGTTTGACGGTGATGGCGGTATTTTAGCGGTCCATTTTCACAACTCAGGGGCAACAGCTTGCTATCGGTATGTGCAGACTCAGGAACTTCAAACCGAGGAAGCCAAAGATCAATTTCTCTATTCGGGATACGGACAGCTTGCCCCAGGACCTATTTGGCAACGATGGGCAGCAAAGCCCAAAAATCCCGCAAATACCTCAGTCCTGGCATTGCCCGATAAATTACTGGCACTTTGGGAAGGCGGCAATCCCCATGCGTTAGACCCAACTACATTAGCGACGAAGGGACTGGAGCAACTCTCTGGTCTGACACCCAAACTCACTTACTCTGCCCATCCCAAGCGAGATCCCCACACGGGCAAAATTTATAACTTTGGGGTGATTTTTGGACCCAAATCCCACTTGCAGCTCTATTGCAGTCATCCTTCCGGTGAGATTTACCGACAAGCAGCCATTCCTTTACCGCGTCTATCGTTGGTCCATGATTTTGCCTTAGCGGGTCGTTACCTAGTCTTTGTCGTACCCCCCCTGAGCTTGCAGATGCTGCCCATCCTGTTAGGGCTGCAAAGTTTAAGCGACGCTTTGCAATGGCAACCCCACCAGGGAACACAGATCATCATTGTGGATCGAGACACCTTGCAAGAAGTCACCCGTTTAGATACAGAACCTTGGTTTCAGTGGCATTTTGGCAATGGCTATGAAACCCCTACCGATGAAATAGTTCTCGATTACATTCGCTATCCCAATTTTCAAACCAATCAGTGGTTAAAAGAGGTCGTCAGTGGTTATCCTCAAACCCCTGCATCAGGCAGACTCTGGCAACTGCGGATCAATCCCCAAACCGGGAAAATTCTGGAGAATGAACAACGGTTTCATCTAGGCTGTGAATTTCCCGTGGTTTCCCCTCTAGAAACGGGGCAAAACCCCCAGGCTCTTTACTTGACGCACCAAGCCAGCACCGATGCCCCCACAGCAGAAATGTTTAATAGTATTGCTCGCATTGACGCACAGACCAACAAGATCGCAAGCCTGACCTTTTCGCAGGGATGTTACCCGATGGAGCCGCTTTATGCCCCCCACCCCTATCAGAAGGGTCAAGGTTGGATTCTCACCGTGGTCTTTGACGGCAACCGAGATCAAAGTACAGTGCAAATCTTTTTAGCAGAACAGCTAGAGGTTGGCCCCATTGCTGTTTTAGCGCTACCGAAAGTCATCCCCTTTGGCTTTCATGGGACTTGGCAATCTGCCTTGACTTACCCTGAATCAAACTAAACCAGCACACGACAGCTCCTGTAAAACGGTAAAAAGAGAATTCGGTTTATCCATTCATCTGCGGTGGAGGCAGCCCAAATCAAGATTAAAGAGTCGATGACTAGCGAATAGTCATTGATGCTGAACTTTAGCGGTTGAGAGTTTTTCATACAGTGCAGAATTTTCCGTTAGGGAAGCCTGACGGAATTGATCAAGCTGTGCCTCTCCATCTTTCAAGTAGGTATCAATAACCTCTTGATTGGATAGGTAAAAGGCGATCGCGCCATAAACTTGTTCAAGCGTTAAGGTTGGGAAACTTTGTGCAATATGCTCAGGCAGTTCACCACGCAGAAAACAATAAACGATCGAATCTAGAGAAACCCGACTGCCAGAGAGCCAGTAGCCTGCTTCGCATCGCTCAATGTATTGTTTAGATAACAAGATTGGGGCTGCTGGTATGTTCATGAACTTCCGTTAATGGATTCTGAGGCTACATTAACTACATTCTATATGCCGCTCATCCTTACATTCCCTTCCTCATCTAACGGGCACTGCTTTTCAGAACGCAACCTATGAGCTGCCATAATTTTATAACTAGATGAGGAGGTTCTCTTGGGCGATCGCGCCAACTAGCCTACCGCCATTGCAAAATTGGATTGCTCCCTCAAGCCAATGTAGGGGTTTTAAGATTAGTATTTGATTGGAAGCCACCCGCGCAATTGGAAGTTTGCGATGATTGCTAATCCATATTCTGCCACCTTGATGACCGCTGAGGCCTATCTAGAGTGGGAACAGCACCAAGAAATACGCCATGAATATGAGCAGGGCGAAGTTGTTGCGATGACAGGGGGCACCATTCCTCACAATGATATTGCCCTCAATGTATACACTGCTTTACGCCCCCATATTCGGGACAGAGGATGCCGAGGGAATGTTGCAGATGTGAAAGTGCAGGCAAATCCCCAAAGTGCTTATTATTACCCCGATGTGGTGGTGAGTTGCGATCCACGAGATTTAAATGCACGGAAGCTCATTCAATATCCAAAGCTGATTGTGGAGGTGTTGTCTCCGAGTACCGAAGCCCGCGATCGCGGCGAAAAGTTTGCGGCCTATCGTCAACTACCCTCTTTGCAAGAGTATGTGCTAATTGATTCTGAGCGCATTTCGGTGGAGTGCTATCGGCGAGGAGAAGGCAGGCTGTGGCTCTATTCGCCGTATATTGAAGCAGACCCAATTACCTTTGACAGTATCGAGTTTGAATGTGCGATCTCGCTTTTATATGAAGGAGTCAGTTTGGGCATAGAGGATTTATCGGGGCTAGGCGATCGCCCAGAAGAAAGGTAGCTGTGGGCTGGAAACAACTGTGACAGATGCCGTTTTACCCCCGACCTTATTGAGAGATCGCGATCGCTTAGAAGCCAGACTGCGAGAAATTCCAGCCGAACCCGGTGTCTACTTTATGCGAGACACTAATGATGACATTCTCTACATTGGCAAGTCTAAGAAACTCAGAAATCGGGTTCGATCTTATTTCCGCCAAATTCAAGAGCATCCTCCCCGCATTGGGTTGATGGTCCATCAGGTGGTGGAGATTGAATTTATTGTCACGGATACAGAAGCCGAAGCCCTGGTATTGGAAGCCAATCTGATTAAACAACATCAGCCTCACTTCAATGTCCTCCTCAAAGACGATAAAAAATATCCTTATCTGTGTGTGACTTGGTCACAACTCTATCCCCGCATCTTTATTACCCGCAAACGGCATTTGGGGAATGTCCAAGATAAATACTATGGTCCCTACGTGGATGTTTGGCAGTTGCGGCAAACCCTAGCCTTGGTGAAGCGGCTGTTTCCGTTGCGACAACGCCGCAAACCCCTATTTAAGGACCGTCCCTGCCTCAATTATGAAATTGGCCGTTGTCCGGGAGTCTGCCAAGAACTGATTACGCCAGAAGCTTATCGGCAAACCCTGCAAAAAGTGGTGATGATCTTTCAAGGACGAACCAGTGAACTGATCGCGACCCTCTCCCGGCAAATGGAGGCCGCCGCAGTTGCCCTGAATTTTGAACTCGCAGCCCGTCTCCGAGACCAGATTAAAGGTCTGCAAAAATTAGGGATTGATCAAAAAGTAGCTTTGCCCGACGATACAATTTCTCGGGATGCCATTGCCCTAGCTGCCGATGATCATTGTGCTTGTGTGCAATTGTTTCAGATCCGTTCCGGTCGCCTAGTCGGCAGATTGGGCTTTATGGCGGATGCGCAATCGGGTTCCCCAGGCATGATTTTGCAATCTGTCCTCGAAGCCCATTATGGTAGTGCCGAACCCGTGGAATGGCCTACAGAAATCCTGGTGCAAACCGATCTACCAGAGACGGAACTTCTGGCTAGCTATTTAAGCGAAGGTAAGGAGCGTAAGGTCAGTATTGTCTGTCCACAACGGCAAACTAAAGCTGATCTCATTGAAATGGTGGAACGGAATGCCCAGTATGAACTGGCTCGCACCCAGAAGAGCCGAGATCGCACCACCCAAGCCCTCCAAGACCTAGCCAATCTGCTTGACCTTCCTGACCTGCCCCATCGGATTGAATGTTACGACATCTCCCACATTCAAGGAGCCGATGCCGTTGCCTCCAGAGTTGTGTTTATGGATGGACTCCCCGCCAAACAAGACTATCGTCGGTATAAAATTCGCAATCCTACTGTCAGAGCAGGCCACTCCGACGATTTTGCCAGCCTAGCAGAAGTCTTATCGCGTCGATTTCGCCCGTACCATGAATCCCCAGAACAGCCCCGCCAAGACACAGCCGACTGGCCTGACCTGGTGGTTATTGATGGTGGCAAAGGGCAATTATCCGCCGTCATGACTGCGCTATTGGGATTAGAAGTCTTAGAAGATTTGCAAGTGATTAGCCTCGCCAAGCAACGCGAAGAGATTTTTAAACCCGGTGACCGCCAACCCTTACCCACCGATGCGGAACAACCCGGTGTGCAATTACTCCGACGATTGCGCGACGAAGCCCATCGGTTTGCCATTAGTTTTCATCGGCAAAAACGCCTGGATCGGATGCGGCGATCGCGCCTTGAAGAGATTCCCGGTCTAGGACACCACCGCCAAAAACAACTTTTGGCAATCTTTCATTCCATTGACTATATCCGTGCAGCCACTCCAGAACAATTACAGGCTGTTCCCACAATTGGCTCCCAATTAGCACAAAAAATCTATGACTACTTTCATCCAGCTTGAAAAGCAATTGGATTTTCTGCTCTCATCTATTGTCGGGAAATATCTATAGATAAATGATGAATTTTCTAGAAAAATACAGACCACTGGGATGATTTAATAAAGATTTGTTTAAAGTCATGGCTTAGAGGATTACTTGTGTCAATCGTTAGGATCGATCCTCCGGAAAACTTTTTTGAGATGATCCCCAAGGGTTTTAACCTAAAGTACACGAATTAGGATGCCCAAAATTTTTTCCTTTTGAAGCATCGGGGATCAAGTCTAAAAAACATTAAAATACTTCATCCGCTTCCTGATATCAATGCTATAAAAGAGGGGATCACAACTAGAGAACCATTTTTTTACTGGTTAAATCATCAATTCTTAATCTTTTTTTAAGCATTCATTGTGGAATCACTCTCGTTCCCTGGAAAAGGAATTTAATTATGAGCCGTATAGACAAAATTCGTTGTCCCAACTGTGGTAGCGCCCATGGAGAGCGCCATTATATTGATAATTTGACTCGTACCCAATGCTTGGCCTGTGACTATCTGATGATCACGGATGTGATGAGCGGTGAAGTTGTTGAAGCTTATGCTCCTGGACTCTATATGAGTCAACTGAGTCTTTGTTCATCCTAGGAACTGGGTAGGGCTAAAAAGGTAATAATCGAAGGTTGATGAGATCAATGTTTCGACGGCAAGTATCTATGCTTTTTGAGGATCATCCAACAACTAAGGCAACTCCACTGAAGTTGGCTTAGCAATATGGGGTAGGCCCCACCCTAATTTTTCTCGCAGGATCTTAAAAAACTCTGGAGAGCCAAGGCGAATGAAACGTGCAGCATAGGGAGACTTATGCACACGGATCCGCTCTCCTAGGGTAATATAGCACCCGGCATTTCCATCTACCTCTAGCACCAATTGTTGGCGGTTGGCAGGAACGACTTCTAGTGGCTCAGTATCTGGGAAGACTAACGCCCGTGACGCTAAAGAATGGGGACAGATGGGAATAAGCTGCATCGCCGAAACACCAGGGGCAATCACCGGTCCACCAGCAGCTAAGGCATAGGCAGTTGAACCCGTTGGCGTCGAAACCAATAGCCCGTCTGCGGCAATGTCTACAACGGCATGTTCACCCACTTTGATCTCAAAATGGCAAATTCCCGTTAAGGGTTCTTTGTGTAAGAGCATCTCATTGAGAGAAAGCGCTTCCCAGAGAACTTTGTCTTCATTAATCACCTGAACGATCAAGGTTGCTCGCTCTTCAACCGAGAACTGCTCTTGCAACAGCAGGTCGAACACTTCGTTCAACTGGTTGGCATAGGTTTCCGTCAGAAATCCCATATGCCCGGTATTGACCGTTAGCATAGGGATATTATAAGGAGCCAGTTGTCGGCAGGCAGACAAGACTGTACCATCACCCCCTAGGACAATGGCAAATTTAACCTCTTCATCAAAACCGGGGGGAACTAAATCATCGATGGCAGAGAAGCATACTGGGCTACCAGGGCGAGAATAACCTAAAATGCCACCAATGCCTGTAGCCATGCTCACTTGCCAGCCACAGGATTGCAATTTGTCTTTGAGATCGTTTGCTATTCGACAAGCAAATGGCTTGAGGTCGTTGTAAATAATGCCAGCTTTCGCCACGCTCAAGGTTCAACCTATTTATAGTCTCAAGAGGATCGGGGAGTTTTGAAAGGGCTGCGTTTGCGACCTTGCTTTGTGCTCTCTTCGTATTCGATTTGCTTGAGTTTTTTGAGAATGCGATCAAAATATTCTTGCATATAAGCTTCCAAGGTAGTGATCTCATTCTCATTGATGCCAAAAGTTTTGTAAGTTTCGGCCATCGGTACTGTAATCGGGTCTTTGGCAGTGAGTACTTCGCTGAAGGCTAAGCGATCTGCAATATTCCAACTCCATTGGAAGAATCGAGCCATTTTTGGCCTCCCTTGAGCAGACGCATAGACATCCGGGTAACTTTTGCGTCTTGATCCGCGAACTTTTCGCATAACTCCACCAGTTGTTCCGGTGACCAGGTTTGGGGTCCTGCCAAATCATAGGTTTTACGTTCTGTTTCGGAATGAGAGAGGGCATTAACGGCAAATTTGGCGATGTCCTGGGTATCCATGTAAGCAGTGGGGCTGGCTTCATCCATCACCCAAACAGATTGCTTTTCTAAAATGGGGATGGCATATTGGCCAATTAAACCTTGAAAAAAGCCGCAGGGTCTCAAAATAGTATAATTAAGCCCCGATTCTTGCAAGAACAGTTCCGTGCAATGCTTAATATCCATCAGGGGCACTTGTGGGTATTTTTCTGAGCCTAGAATCGATATGAATACATAGCGTTGGATGCCCGCAGCCTTGGCAGCTTGAATTAAGGCAACTTTGCCCTCCCAGTCCACCTCATGAATGCTAAGGGAGTCCGTTGCTCGCACAGTGGCGGCATCGATCACGACGGTGTTTCCCTCTAGGGCCAGTTTGAGGGTTGGGGGTTCTCGTAAATCTCCCTTGACGAGGGAAGCCCCCCATTCTCTTAAAAAGGTTGCTGCGCGGGGGGTGCGAACTAGGCAGGTTACTTCATGTCCCTCATCTAAGGCGCGACGGACAATTTGCCTGCCAAGGGTTCCAGTAGCACCAATCACTAATAAATTCATGAGGGATTAAATTACAAATCTTAACTTTCGTAATATCTTATCAGAAAGTTGAGATCTGCATAGGCTGATATCTCAAAGGCTGCATTGGTTGGGTTGGCTTAAATTCTGGGTAAGGTGGAGCGGGGGTTGAAGCAACGCAGGCTCGCAAGTTTCTCGTACAATTCACGCTCTGCTGTGCTGAGTTGGGGGGGCGGCGTAATCTGAATTTTGACGACGAGATCGCCATGCTCCCCTTTGGGGCGAGGCCAACCCTTGCCTCGTAAGCGCAGGGCTTGTCCAGATTTGGTGCCAACCGGGATGTTCATACTGACGGTGCCTGTGGGGGTAGGCACATCAATTTTGGCTCCTAAGACGGCTTCATCCGGTGTAATGGGGACTTCGCACAGGAGGTTGTCTTTGTCAAATTTGAAGAAGGGGTGGGGGTCTAGTTTGACGTTAAGATACAGGTCGCCTCGCGCTTGGGTGAGGGGATTAAGTTGGCCTTTGCCCTTAACCCGAATGCGACTGTCTGGTTTGGCTCCGGCGGGGATTCGCACCGTAATGGTTTCGCTGCCGCCAATAGTTAGCCGTTTTTCTGCGCCGTGTAAGGCTTCGGTGAAGGTCAATCTTAATTCAGCTTCAGAATCTGTGGCCATGCCGGGTGAGTTGAAACCTGGAAAATTTTCAAATCCGCTAAAACCAGGAGAACTGGAGGTGCTGGTTCGGTAGGAATAACTGCGTTCGGTACGGGGTGAGGCTCCTGTTCCAAATCCCCCTGAAAACCGACCCAACAATTCATTGATAAAGTCGTCAAAGCTGCCATACTGGCCAAAGTCGAAATCGGCTCCGCCTGCGCTGGCTTGGGCACCCCCAACTTGGTGCCAATATTGGCCAAACTGATCGTACTTGCGGCGTTTGTCTGGATCAGAAAGCACCTCGTAGGCTTCACTAATTTCCTTAAACTTGGCTTCGGCGGTTCTATCGCCGGGATTCATATCTGGATGATATTGGCGGGCTAATTTCCGAAAAACCCGTTTCACTTCAGCTTCACCTGCGGATTTGCTGACTCCGAGAATGTTGTAATAGTCTTTGAAATCCGTGGAAGGCATTGATTCAGTCTCCTAAATTGCGATCGCTAAAGAATTCACAAAAAAGTAGGGAAAATAAAGATACACGCAGCAGTATAGTCTCACCCTAACAAGATTCCTCGCCCTATTGGTTCGGTTTTTGCTAATACTGGCTTGCATATATCCGTACCCAGGCTGTAATTGGAGAGGATCAAGGGGGTCGGCAACTTCACCAATGGCTTTGCCCAAGAACGGTTTCTGTCAAGAAGTTTCTGTCTAGAATACGGAGGGCTTTACCCTAGGCAAGCATGCCTAGCCCTAGGAGCAAACCACTGACAAAATGGAAGGCCACCGCGATAAATTTGCAATTTTGGACTTCTTCCGGTTGATTATAAAATTTCATTACATGTTGGCACAGATGAATGGCGATGGGAAGACTGGTAAGAGCTAACAGTGCGCCAGCAGAGAACAGTCTCAGTCGGACAAAGATGAATATTAAACCGAGGGCAATACCACATATCCACGGCAGTAAGCGCGCCCCCCGTTCAGTCCCCAGACGGACAATGGGGGATTGCTTGCCCGCTGCGCGATCATCTTCGACTTGGTGGAAGTGAGAACAGAACAAGATCAAACTGGTGGTCAGGCCAATAATCACGGATGCGGCCAGACTATGGCTAGACCAGGATTGAGTTTGACTATAGTAGGCCGCGGAGACAGCCAATGGCCCAAAGGTGAAAAAACAGATAATTTCGCCTAAGCCTTGATAGCCGAGACGAAAGGGAGGGCCTTGGTAGGTATAGCCCAGCAAACAACTCAATACAACCAGTGTGAGGACGGTGATATCCTGTTGCCACCAAGAAATAGCAGCAATGCCTAAGCAGCCGAGTCCCAGTAACCCATTGGCTAGCCAGAAGATCAGGGATTTTTTGCCAGTGAGGTTGACCAGGGAATGGGGTTTATTGACATCGATGCCTGTATCGGCATCAAAGACATCATTGGTGAGATTCAACCAAGCCACGATGACTATGGCTGCACTTAAGAACAGCAGAAAAATGGGCCAATGCAAGTGCTGTTGATCGGACCAGGCGATCGCAGAGCCAACCCAGATGGGAATCACTGCCACGCTGTACATGGGGGGCTTGAGGGCGGCGAACCATAGTTTGGAGTTGGAGACGGGTAGAGACTGGGGGGTCATGGAGCAAGTGGTTGGGTTGCAGTGATCATCCTTATTTAGAGTACAGGATTAACCCTCCCTCAGCATTCTGTGAAAAAGCGAGAGGTAAACCACACTGGATGCCCCTTTCAATGGTTAGATGGAATAAAGTAAGAGTCTTGTGGTTGAGCGGTGGCATGACACAGCAGGACTTGGAACTTTAACATTGGAGGTAACCTGCACTCCCTGCGATCCACCTTGCTATCTTCGATTTCATGACAGTAACTTCCTCTTCTACCCATCTATTTCAGGACCGCAGGTCACTCCATGAGTTTCTCGCTTCCTGTCGTACCATTGCTATTGATAAGGAACATGCCCAGATTATCAGTCTCTCTTTAGAGATTCCCAAGCTGGACCCCCTAGCAGCCCTGAGCCTCTTACAACAGCCTGATCAGCCTTATTTTTATTGGGAAAAACAGTCTCAAGGGACTGCGATCGCAGCCACGGAACCCCTTGTGCATTTACAGATAGATGGGCCGCAACGGTTTACCCAGGCTCAACATTTTATTTGTACGTCTTTGGTGGATACGGTCTCCTCCGGCGCGCTGCATCTGCCGTTTACGGGTCCTCACTTCTTTTGTAGTTTTACCTTTTTTGATCACACCCGCGCCGAATCGCGCTTATTTCCGGCGGCCTCGGTGTTTTTACCCCGTTGGCAAGTCGCCTGCAATCAAGAGCAAGCCGTACTGGTGGCCAATGTGGTCGTGGATGCAGAGACGCCCTTAGAACAAGTGTCTCAGGAGATTTGGCAACAGTGGCAGTTACTGCAAACCCCTAGACGCTGTCCGGTGCTGAGATCGCAAACCACTAACTTTGCCTATCCCCTGTTGACGAACTCCAATGCTTTTACCACAGCCGTAACGGAGACCTTAGACAACATCCAGGCTGAAGCGTTGCAAAAGCTCGTGCTGGCACATACCCTGGATGTCAAAACCCCGCAACCGTTGGATCTGTGCCATGCCTTGGGAACCCTCAGGGATCGCTATCCAGAATGCTATGTTTTTGCCATCAGTAATGGGCGGGGTCAAAGCTTTATTGGCGCGAGTCCAGAGCGATTGATCGAACTGCGCGATCGCCACTTAGTCACGGATGCCTTAGCGGGTTCTGCCCCACGCGGCCATTCCCATTCTGATGATCAAGCCTTAGGGAATCAACTGCTGGGCAGTCAAAAAGATGGACATGAGCATCGGGTTGTTTTGGACTTTATTCGCGATCGCCTCTGGGAATTAGGCATTACACCTCAGGTAGCCTCTTTGCCCCATCTGCTGCAATTACCCAATATTCAACATCTACGCACCCTGATCACCGCAGAAGTTCCCCATCATTTGCACCTCTTAGAAATTTTGGCTGCTCTGCATCCAACACCCGCAGTAGCGGGGATGCCGCGGGACGTCGCCCAACAGCAGATTCACCGCCACGAAACCTTTGAACGCCATCTCTATGCAGCCCCCCTAGGCTGGATTGATCATCAGGGGAATGGCGAGTTCACCGTGGGAATTCGTTCCGCCTTGATTAATGGTTCTCAAGCTCGTCTCTATGCTGGTGCTGGGATTGTAGCTGGGTCAGATCCTCAACGAGAATTGGCAGAAATTCAGCTTAAACTCCATACATTGCTGGATGCTTTAATGTGATCGTTAAGACTACACACACTCTCTTGCATGTCCTTATGTATTTTGAATGAGCTGCGAATTACAAGGAAATGGAGTTTGAATGGAACCCACAGAAATCCACTAAAAACTTTCAGAAACATCATGTCTCGTTCAAAGAGGCCGCGACTGTCTTTCAAGATGCGTTGTCAGTGACCTTTCCCGATCCAGACCACTCCATTGGCGAAAGTCGCTACGTTATTATCGGATTATCTTGCTACGGTCAGTTATTGGTCGTAGCTCACGCAGAGCGGGGTGATCGCATCCGCATCATCAGTGCTCGCAAGACAACGTCTAAGGAGCAAAGGTTCTATGAAGAAGGAAATTGAAACCGATTTAGAGGATGATTTACGCCCCGAGTATAATTTTTCCCAGATGTCAGGCGGTGTCAGAGGAAAATATGCTGAGCGGTGTCAGTCTGGAACGAATTTAGTTCTATTAGAGCCAGATGTAGCCCAAGCATTTCCCACTGAGCAGGCAGTTAACGAGGCATTGCGCCTTTTAATACAAGTTGCCCAGCGCCAGTGTGGTTAACCTTAAAAATGTGTTCCACCTCCACGACCCCATGCCCATTGATTTTAGGAATATAAATACGCTGTGGTCGTCAATTTTGGTGGAAACCCTAAATTGTTTAGGGTTAAAAACGGCAATCATTTGTCCAGGATCGCGATCTGGACCACTGGCGGTTGCTTTTGCCCAACATCCTCAGATTGAGGCGATTCCGGTGTTGGATGAGCGTTCGGCGGCCTTTTTTGGCTTGGGCATCGCCCGTCGTTCGGGTTTGCCCGTTGTCCTGGTTTGTACCTCTGGGACGGCGGGGGCCAATTTTTATCCCGCAGTCATTGAGGCCGAGGCTAGCCGAGTCCCTTTGTTAATTTTGACTGCTGATCGCCCTCCTGAACTTCGCCATTGTCATGCGGGTCAAGCCATTGATCAACTTAAGCTATACGGACACTACCCTCGCTGGCAGGTGGAATTAGCCCTACCAAGTTCTCAACCCCAGCAATGGGCCTATCTACGACAAACGATGGTTCATGCTTGGGGGCGATCGCAATGGCCGATAGCAGGGCCAGTCCATCTCAATGTGCCCTTGCGCGATCCCTTAGCCCCTGTTCTGGATCCTCAGATTGAACCACTCGCCGCAACCTTTGACGCCATTGATTTTTTGCAGGGGTTCAACCCTGTCAACCCCTGCGGACAAGTCTACCCCTGCAAACCCTAAAGTCATTATTGCAGCAGTGGCAGCAGTGCGATCGCGGCCTAATTATTGCTGGACCCGCCCAATCCCATGAGCCAGAGCGCTATTGTATTGCCGTTGCCCAACTCGCCCAAACCCTCGACTGGCCAGTTCTCGCTGAGGGTCTTTCCCCCCTGCGCAATTGGTCAGATTGCAATCCCTACCTGATTAGCACTTACGACTTACTGCTACGCAACCCACAGCTCACCACCCAATTGCAGCCACAACAAGTCATTTGTTTAGGGGAATTACCCACCAGTAAAGAACTGCGAACCTGGCTAAGTCATGGACAACCTCAAACTTGGATTATCCACCCTACAGACCACAACCTAGATCCCCTTCATGGTCATACCCTTCACCTGCGCCTGACCCTTGAGGACTTAGTCTCGCAGTTAAACGATGAATCGCTAATTTTACAGGGAAAAAGAGCCAGAATCACGGACAAGGGCGCAAAAATATCGACATTCTCCTCTTATATTGCCTCTTGGTTAACAACCGATCAAAACGCACGGAGTCTGATCAACACTGCCATGCAAGATCAACCTCAACTCCTAGAAAGTAAGGTGGCTTGGCTGTTATCTCACGCCTTGCCCATAGGTACCCCCCTCTTTATCGCCAATAGTATGCCTGTTCGAGATGTAGAGTATTTCTGGCAACCAGGGACTTTGCGGATCCAACCGTATTTTAATCGAGGGGCTAATGGTATTGATGGCACTTTATCGACAGCCCTAGGGATTTCTCACCAACAGCAAAGCAGCGTACTGCTCACAGGGGACTTAGCGTTATTGCACGATACCAACGGTTTTTTGTTACGCCGCCATTGGCAAGGACATTTGACAATTATTATCTTAAACAACAACGGTGGGGGTATTTTTCAGATGTTACCCATCGCGGGGTTTGATCCCCCTTTATCTACCTATTTTCTAATGCCTCAGGACATTAATTTTGAGCAACTGGCAGCAACTTACGGCATTAGCTGGGAAAAGGTGAGTTCATGGACACAGCTCAGCGAATCTCTCAATCCTTTGCCAGATCAAGGAATACGGATTTTAGAAATCAACTGCAATTGCCAGAATGATACGCAATGGAGGACAATATTCTTTAGGCAATTTGCAGATGTCTACTAATTGAGATAATTTTCTCTGGATTACTATATTTTCCTCCATATTCTATGGATGCTAAAGTAAGATTCGATACAGCTTCTGTCTTCATTATGCAGACCCTATAGCAGGTCTATAGGATTCATGAACTTACCCTTTGGAGGATACCGTCACATTAGTCATCCGAAATATTTGTATTTTTAATTAGCTTAAATTGTTCTGCGTCTGTCTAAGTCTTGGAATCATATGGGAACACTAACGGGGGACTCCAACACTCTCAAGACATCCCAGAGACAATAGACATCCTAGGGTTGAACTTTGGTTGTCTATTTTGAAAGATATGGGTTGTCTGTTTAAAGATATTGCAGTACTACTAAAATGCATACTTTAGAACAAACTCAGCAATTCTCATTTCAGTCTCAAGAACTGATTGAGAAATTGCTGATATCTTCATCTCTATTCAGCCATGGCTATTGGCAGTTGAGCTTTTCACGCCTAGCTGCTCGCAAGAGAGAAACGATTGGTTATTTGGGGATAACTAAGGCTGAGACCATTAGCTATTCAGGGTATCAACCGTGGGGGGGGCGTGAGCTACTCCAAGTAACTCAACGCTATATTTTGCAAACTCGACATCAGACGTTTAAGCCCCATATTGCGCGTTGGCAAGCTGGTCTCCAGCAGCAATCGATCACAGCCCAAGCTATTGCTGAACATATGTTTCAATTGGGTATTACCCCAAGTCAGTTGCAAGAGGCATTGCGGTTAAGATTACTCAATGACTTTGATGGATTTTTAAAATTGGGGGCAGGAGAGGCTTGTTTTATGCCTGATGCCCAACTGCAAAAGCAATTGCCTGTCTCTGGATTTTCCCTGCCAGAATTGCTGAATGAGGTTCTACAGCGTCAGTTCCTTTGGCAGAAACTGCAACCCCTCATTCCTTCAATGAATATGCTGCCTGTCCTCAATGAAGAAGCGATCAAGGTTTCTAATTTACCGGACGCACAGCGACAGTGGATTGAAAAAGTGGTGCAACAACAGCGTCCCCTCCATCAAATTGCTGTTGGCCTTGCCAAAGATTCACTGGAGGTGGCTCGCCTTTTTGGTCAATGGATTAGGGCAAAACTGGTGTATCTAGAGTCTCCCCAACAAGACTCGTCCTCAACGGTCATGATTATTGATGACTCCCCGTTGGTGTTGAAACAGTTTCAAAGTTTAGTGGGTGCCCTGGGTTATCCAGTCCAAGTTTGCCAGCAGGCAGAAATGGCTGTGCAAAGTATTGCACAGATCAAACCTGCTATTGTGTTTATCGATATTAATATGCCAGGAATCACTGGGTTTGAGCTAGTGAAGCAAATTCGTCAACAAGCTGAGCTAGCAGCGATTCCCTTAGTGATATTGACGGGTGAGCAAAAGTTATCCAACAAATGGCGTGCCCAGTGGAGCGGCTGCGAGTTTCTAACGAAACCTTTAGCGTCTACAGAAATCAATCAATTCCAATTGCAAGTACAGGAGTTGATTGAATCGCTAGTTTTTGGTCTGTCCTTGGCCGCAGGCGCATAACCCAGGGGGGTTGTAGGCTATCTATAATGATCTTTTGTTGGCTTTGGAGAGTGATATGCGGTTGTTAGTAATTGATGATAGTGCAGTGGATCGGCTGGCCTTGGTCAATATGTTGCAAAACTTGGGGCATGAGGTGGATGAGTGTGAGGGTACAGATAATGCCCTAACTAAAATCGAGTCAGGAAATTACAACTTAGTGTTCTTAGATGTGGTGATGCCGGGGCAAGATGGCTACAAGTTTTTGCGTTCTCTACGCCTCAATCCATCCACGGCGAATCAATATGTTGTCTTCTGCTCTAGTAAGAAAACTTCCCTAGAAGTGAACTATGGCGTCAAGAGAGCAGGGGCTAATGATTATTTGACCAAGCCCGTTACCAGTGAAACGGTCTCAGAAATTTTACAGCGTGTCAGCCCTTAAGGGAGGTATGAATGTCAGTTATTACCACTGCTGCATTCACTGTCTCAGATTCAACTTCAAAACAAGAACGGTACATTCTGACCCAGGTTGGCTCCTGGGTTCTGGTGTTCCCTAGTCGTTGGGTGGCTGAAATTTTTAGAGTTGAGCGATCGCAAATTTTAGATCTTCCGGCTTACCCCTCTCCCCTCATCGGTGTCATTCACCACAACAGCCAAATCCTGCCGTTGGTTTCTACCCACCAAATCTTGCAGACCGAAGAAACCAATCGGCGGGAAACAGCAGTTATTATTCATCTGACTCACCCAGCCAGCACCTTAAGCAATGTCGGCCTTGTCATTGATAAAGCCCTAGGGAGTGCTAGTCACGATCAACTGCCAGCGCCCTTGTTTGCAACCTCAGCGCTACACCCAGAGGGAACATCCGGCATGGTTTTGTGCCAACCTGATTGGTTTACCCCTGATTTGTGGCACCCTCAAGCATAGGATTCATCAATCCTGTCTAAGACGACAAAACACTATTCAACGGTTGACGTCAGCACCGACCAAACAGCCCCTTTGTCTCAATTGATGCCTTCTACCTTACTGCATTGAGATTTTGCTTATGAACTCTCCTCAATCACAGTCTAGCGCTACGGATCAGATGTCTTCTATCCAAACCGCTTCCCTAGAGCCTGCTTCGCCAATGGCTCGTGTCAGGGAATTTGTTCGTTCTCATCTGGTGGACACGATTTGGGTAACTATTTTTGGTAGTGCAGTACTCGTTACTTTATCTACTTTGAATATTAAGACTATCTCTGAGCGCATGGAAAAGACGGTTGACCGCCAATTTGCGTTACAAAAACGCACAGGTCAAATTACCCACTTGGATGAAGTTCTCACCATGTCTGCACGCATGGCAGCCAGTACGGGCGATCTGAAATGGCAAAAGCGATATGACTCCTATGTCCCCGTCCTTGACATAGCCATCAAAGATACGCTCAACAATGTCACGCCAGAGATTCGAGCAGAGGCCAGCAAAACAGATGATGCCAACATCAAACTCATTGAGATGGAAACTCAGTCCTTTGAGTTAGTGAAACAAGGCAAGGCTCCAGAGGCACTAAAACTCTTGCTGGGGTCTCAGTATAGCGAACTCAAAGCAGAGTATGCCAAGGGGAATAAGCAGGTTTTAGACCAGATTGACCGCTTGATTAAGCAACAGCTAAAAGCCTATCAACAAGAGCTAACAACATCTATCCAAGTTGCCGTCATTGTGTTTCTTATTCTTCTGGCTATCTGGATTTTAGTGGTACTTGCTGTGCGCGACTATATCCGCGAGCGCCAAGCAGCCCAAGAGGCTATTAAGAAATCTCAGCTCGACCTGTTGATCCTCAATAGTCAATTGCAAGAAGAAATTGAGACTCGTAAGCAACAAGAGGAAGAGATTCGTCAAAATAGTGATCAACTGCAAGAGGATATTCTTGAACTGTTGGATGTCGTGTCTACGGTGGAAGAGGGCGATCTGACTACCCAGGCAAACGTGAATGAGCGGGCTACAGGACTAATTGCGGATACCCTCAACCGTTTGATCGAAGAGTTGGGAGCAATTCTCCAACAGGTATCGGTGACGTCAAGTCAGGTTTCTTCTAACAGTAACCGCCAAAAGGATATTGTTGCGGTGGTCGCTCAAAACACCGATCAACAGTCGCAAGAGGTCATGCAGGTTTTGGAGCTGGTGGATGAAGTGCGTCGATTTGCCAACCATGCTGCTCAACAACTGGCCACTACCAATGAATCCTTGGTAACGCTGAATGGGGCAGTGGCTAAGGGACAAGTTGAAATTGGGGCTTTGGGTGAAGAAATTGAAGTGTTGCAACAGGGGAGCGATCGCATTGTTCAGCAAATGAAAACCCTGGGCGAATTTGTCGGCTTGACCGATCAATTTGTCTATGATCAAAGCGATATTGCCGAACAGACGCAAATGCTGGCCCTCAATGCAGCCCTTGTAGCGGCTCGTGCCTCCGAGCAAACAGATCCTCGGAAATTTGCGGCGGTGGCTCAGGAATTTGAATCCATTGCCAACCAGGTCAGTCAACTGGCTCAGCAAACCAATGAAGGTCTAGGTTCCCTCGAACAGCGGAGTGCCCAAATCCATCGAGTTGTGGCGGATGTAGATGCCGATGTTCAGCGTCTCGGCGGTGTGGTGGAAGAATTTACCCAAGGGGTACGCCATACCCAGGGTGTTTTCCAAACGGTACAGGATGTGACGGGTCAAGCCGTAGTATCGGGTGAGACCGTCGCTCAAACTAGCCAAGAGATTGTTCAGGTCACGGAAAAAACAGCCATAACGATGGAAGCGATCGCCCAACTCTCCACCCAGATTGCAAGTCAATCTGACGATGCTCACCATTTAGCCGATGCCATGAATCAGCTTTCTAGTGAGCTATTGGGCAAGGTGCAAGTGTTCAAATTGCCAGCAGTACCCGATGACATCAGCCTCGATCCGGCTACCTCATCCCAGAAACCGGTATCGACGGTATCCGAATCCGCAGCGGTGGTTTAGCCCGCTTTTGATCATTGATACCCCCTTCTCTCCCGATGATTTTGGTCTACTGAAACTAGGTAAGCATAATGACTACAGATTCCTCCCTCTCCGGCGATACTAATCTACAGCCGATCGCCTCCTCAGTCATGATTCAGGAGGAGGATATGCAGGGTTCTTGGTTCCAGCGTCTGCAATGGCAACTCCAACGCTATCTAGTCGCCACGATTTCTATCTCTGTTCTAATCAGTTTGGGGCTAACCGGAATTTCGGGTTGGAACATCTGGCAAATTTATCAGGGCTTACAAACTACCATTGCCAAGCAATTTAAGCTGCAAGAATTGAGCGGCACCATTAGACATCTTGATGAAGTGCTAACAATGTCGGCACGCATGGGAGCCAGCACAGGCAAGACCCAATGGGAAGATCGATACAAACAAAATGTTGACGAATTAGATGCGGCGATTAAAACGGTCTTAGCGGAAGTCCCTGCTGCCGAGCAGTCAAATCCAGAACAAACGGATGAGGCCAACCAAAAGCTAGTGGACTATGAAGAACAAGCCTTCAAAATGGTTCGCAACGGCCAATCTCAAGAAGCGTTGCAATTACTCCTAGGCTCAGAGTATGAGCAGCAAAAGAAAATTTACAAGGATGGCATTGACGGGACGCTGAAGACGGTAAGCATCAAGATCAATACTCAGCTTGGTGTTTATCGGCAGCGGCTGAGGTGGTCAGTTGCGCTTGCCCTGATTAGCTTAGGGGTGTTAGTCCTAGCTTGGTCTGTGGTTTTTCTGGCGGTGCGGGGTTATATGCGAGACCGCAGGCGATCGCAAACCGCCCTAGAAGCCTCGCAGTCAAATCTGTTGCACTCAAACCAAGAACTAGAAATTCAGGTACAAGAACGAGTCGCTCAAGAACAGCAAATTCGGGAAGAAAGTGAGTTGCTGCAATCCGATGTTGGCCACATTTTGGATGTGGTATCGGCGATTGAATATGGTGACCTGACTATCGAAGCAGAAGTGAATGAAAGGGCCACAGGTTTAGTCTCTGATACCCTTAATCGGCTGATTGAATCCTTGCACCGGATCATTTCTGTGGTATCCACCACAGCGGACCAGGTGACAGGAAATGCCGATCAAGTGGAGCAGTTAGCCCTAGAAACGGTAGACCGAGTTCAGCAACAAACCCAATCGGTGAACGATGTGCGATCCCTCATGGAAAACGTCAATATCCTCACCGCCAATTCCCGCGCCCAAGCAACGGCAACGGAACAAGCCCTAGAACTAGCACAATCGGCAGTTGCAGTAGGCCAAAAAGAAATGAATGAGATGGTTGAAGGCATCTCTACCTTAGAAGAAGGAACCGATCAAATTGTCAAACGGACTCAACTTTTAAATGAGTTCGTAGATCTGGCCGCCCAGTTCTCTAAAGATCAAAAGCGGGTGGCCTCTTTAACTCGGGTTCTAGCCTTGAATGCCTCCATGCTCTCGACCCGTGCCCTCAAAGAAAAAGACCCCACTCAGTTTGCCAGTATTGCCAAAGAATTTGAAGCCATCTCCCGTCAGGTCAACGATTTGGCAGTCCAGACCAATCAAACCCTAGCCCAACTCCAGCAACGCACCGATCAGATTCAAACTGTGACCTCTGGTCTTACCCAGGATGTGAAGGATATTAACCAGCTCGTACAGCAATTTACCAATGAAGTCGGTCAATCTCGACAGGCCTTCGCCAATATGCAGGCGGTCACCGAGCAAGTAACCCAAACAGGCCAGCACGTGAAACAGGCCAATGATGACATCTTTCAAGCGGTACAAAGCACTTTAATTGCCATCCAAGCAATCTCCCACGAGGCCGAGGATACCGTATTACGGGCGAGAACTACTCAGGATCAGGCGGCTACAATGGGAGAGTTAGCCCGTACCCTCACAAATATGGTGGAATTCTTCCAATTAAGTACGACAGTGACCGTGGAAGAAACACCCCAGTCTACAGATAAACCGGCGTTGCCATCGGCTGACGAATCTCTCATGGCTGTCTCTGCTGAAGTCTAACCCTGGACTCTTTGATGTTCTCCTGTCCCCGAAAATCGTTTTGTGTTTTAGAGACATGATAATTGAACCCGATTTCTCCCCCTCCTCGCCGACCGCTGCCAGTGATCCTGAGACTGAGCTGCAAAAGGAACTGCAAGCCATGTTTGAGGTGGACAGCCAAGAACATTTGCAAACCTATTTCCGATTGGCTCAGCAACTGAATGCGGCCTCCTGGGTTGCTGACATTCAGACTATTTATCGGGCGATTCATACCATTAAAGGCAGTGCTGTAACGGTGGGTGCAGATGCAGTCCTCCATACCGCCATGGTCTTAGAGGATTTGCTCTCAGATTTACGCTATCTAGAAGCCGCCCCTCCCCTTGAAGACGGGCAATTACACCGGATGCTCTTGGAAGCAGGCGAACTTTTGGGCAGTTGTTTGCAGTTTTCTGGGGTAGGGGCAGATGCCCTCTCCTCGATCGAACCCACTGTCAATCGCATTAAGACTCTCCATGAATCCATTCAACTCCAATACATCCCGAATTGGGATGAGCTGACACAGGTTCACCAAGAGTTTGCCGAACAAGGCTTTGACTTGGTAGTTTTAGAGTTGGAAATGGCCATCAATCAACTACCTGAGCAAGACATCCCCCACCAAACTTTCACAACTGCTGCACAAGTCCTGGCACAACTCCAGCAGATCGGACAGGATCTGCAACTGGCAGAAGATTGGTCAACCCTGCTACACAGGGCAACGCAATTACAGCACATACCAGCAGCCAATGTCTGGCATCAGCAATGGCCGGTATACTTTGATCTGCTCAAGCACTGTGCCAAGCAGGGTGGACAACTCACCCCAGCACAACAAGACCGACTCACTGCCCTCAGTTCAACACTGCCCTCCCTTGACTTGACCCCGCCTTCAGAATCTCTGACCCTGGCTGAGTCTTTGGCAAGTCCCACGAGCGAGGAACCTGATGGGGGGTTGGATGTTGAATTAGCGACTGAATTAAATACTGAATTAGACGTCGATCTTGACTTTGGCTTTGATGATTTGCCCTCAGATCTAGATTTAGCGTCGATGGCCTCAGCAATACCTGAAGCACCAGCCATAGAAGCCATAGACAGTGCCAACTTAGAGATAACCAAACCCGACGAATTTGCTGACTTTGATGATGCATTTCTAGAAGCAGCCGATCAAATGGATTTTGATAGCCTTTTAGCGCTGAACTTAGATGAACCAGAAGTGTCTGCACAGGAGGCTCTCTCCCCGGCGTTTGATCAGAGGATCGATCCCAAACAAACACTGCCCGGTTTGTTTCCCACCCTGGAACAAACCGTTGGATCTCGCCCATCCTCAACGTCTGAAACCGTTGCTGATGCTTTAACCGGGGAAGGCAAGCGAGACATTAAAATTCCTGTTCCTTTAGAACGATTAGATCAATCCTCTCAACGAGTGGTAGAGACCCTGTTGACCGCTCGTTCTGCGTTTAATGAATCTTCTACTCTCCAAACGCAGCTTGCTCAATTGACGGTCTTAACCCAAGAAAGTGCTCAGTACATTTCTAGATTGAGACAACTCCAAGATGACTATGCTTTATTGCGGGATTTAAGTGATCAGCAAGAATCCACCACTGGTGTGTCTCTAGAGCGCTATCGCCAGGGCTACACGACCATTAATCGGCTCTTGGAAAATATTTTGCGGATGTCTGAACTCGGTGCAGAATTGGAAGGCACCTCTCAGCAGACCGTCGGTAGCTTAAGGCAACTCAATCAGAATATTTCTCAACTCAAAGATGGCATTGAAACCAGTCGGTTAATTCCTTTTCGCAATTTAACGCTGCGGGCTCGTGCGATTCTTCGAGACCTGACCAATCGCTATGGAAAACCCGTCCATCTAGATATTAAGGGTGAGCAGGTAGAACTGGATGCAGGTGTGGTGCAGCAGTTAGAACCAGCCCTATTACACCTGCTCCGTAATGCTTACGATCATGGCATTGAAACAACGGATGAGCGGTTAAATCAGGGTAAACCCGTCCAGGCTACGATTGCGATCGCCCTAGAGAGACGAGGCAATCTGTATCGGTTAGTGCTGCAAGATGATGGACGTGGCATTGACGGCCAGAAAATTGGCCAGATGGCTGAAAGACAAGGATTTGCCCTCACACAAACCCACACCGCTGCTGATTTATTGGCCGTCCTCTGTCAACCAGGATTTAGTTCCCGCAGTGCCGTTAGTGAGGTATCGGGACGGGGCGTTGGCATGGACGTCGTCGCTGAGCAAATTGCTAACATTGGCGGCCATCTGCACTTAAAAACCCAATGGGGTCAAGGTACAACCTTCATCATTGAAATCCCTGCGCCACAGTTGCTGGTACCTTGTATTTGTTACAAGTGGGTGAACGCACCATCGCCTTACCGACGGATGATGTTTTAGAAACAATGATGGCTGGGGCAATACAAATCCAGCCCCCTGCAACCGATCAACAGTACTGGCAGATGACAACGGAGCGGGGAACTGCGACCGGTTATGCCTTAGCCACCTTTTGGCAACAATCCTTGACCGCGTTGGCTGAAACCGCCATTTGCATTCGGACACGGACTTCGACCCCTAAATCTTCGGCAGAAGTGTGGCTGTTGGCGGATGATTTACTCGGTCAAGAAGAATTACTAATTCAGCCCTTGCCCCATCCCCTGGTGAGTCCAGTGGGTTTATTAGGGGTTAGTTTACAACCGGATGGTCGCTTACTCAGCGTTCTCGATCCCGTCGCCCTTGCTGATGCCTTTACCACAGGGCAACCTGTAGCCATGCCGAGTCAGGAAGAGGGAGCCAGTATATCGCGCTCTGACGCCGCGCAAACCATTTTGGTCGTAGATGATGCTGCCTTGATGCGCCGTCGGCTAGAAAGCAGTCTCAATACCTATGGCTACGTAACTTTTACCTGTAGTGATGGTCAAGAAGCATGGCAGTGGTTACAGGCGAACGGTGCACCAGATTTAATGATTACGGATGTAGAAATGCCCCATATGGATGGCTTCACATTGATCGATCGCTGCCGTCAGTCTGACATGAATATGCCGATTTTGGTGGTTTCCTCACGTCTATCGGAAGAGTGGGGTAAAGAAGCGGAACGGTTAGGAGCCAATGACTATTTGAATAAAGGATTTTCTACACCAGAACTTGTTAACAGAGTCAAAGCGTGCCTTGAGAGATAAAACGCTGCCGCCCTCACCCCCTTGCAAACGGTTCTAGATTGCTGAAATTTCTACTGAAGAAATCAGTGAATTGTTCGATCTTCAACTATGATAATGATTATCATTCGTGAAATTCTTGTACACTCCTATGGTGCTTTTAAAACCTGAGAAGGTTGCTTCTAGCTCTACACACTCAATGTCCAGCAATACTCTCCTGTGCCGTCTTCAGGAATGTCGGCGGATCGTACCTGCGCTGCATAAGATTGGCCGATCCTTCTCTGTGGTGTTGATCTCGACGATGGTTATGGGTTTGAGCAGTTGTACATCCCCTCCTTCTGAGGAATCGCCAGGTTCTCCCACTCACAGCCGTGGCAAACTTCAGATTGTCACTACATTTTTGCCGATCACGAATTTTACGAAGGCCGTTGTGGGCGATCGCGCTCAGGTGACTCAGCTTTTGCCCAATACGACGGGTCCCCATGACTACCAAACTAAACCAGAGGATATCCGCAAACTCACACAAGCGAATATTTTGGTGGAAAATGGCTTAGAGATGGAAGTTTTTCTGGAGGATGTGGTCAAAAATGCTAACAATCAACAACTGAAGATCATTAATTCTAGTGAAGGCGTTGCCACGATTTCTAGCAAGGCCAACCACCCAGCAGAACAAGATCATCCAGAAGCAAAGCATAATGCCCAGGAAGAAAACCACAGTGAGGCAGCCGATCCAGACCATCAGGCTGAAAGGGCTCATGAACACGGCGAAGCAAATCCCCACATTTGGTTAGATCCCAAGCGGGCGATTCAGCAGGTAGAAAATATTCGAGATGGACTCATTGCTGCGGATCCAGAAGGTCAATCCACCTATACTGCCAATGCTGCTGCCTATATTGAGCAGTTAAAACAACTGGATCAGGCGTTTGCAGAACAGCTCAAGCCCTATGCTGGCAAAACCTTTGTCACTTATCATGATTTTGCTGACTATTTTGCCCAGAGTTATGATCTCAAGGTTGAATATTTAGTGGGAATCCCGGAGGAGAATGCCACACCTGAGGATGTTAAACGGGTGATCACGGCAGTCCAATCCTCTCACTTGAAAACCTTATTGACGGAACCTCAAGTGACAGGAAGCCCCTTTACTGCCCTAGCCAAGGATCTAAAGGTAAAAATAGGCAACTTTGATCCTCTAGAAACGGGTGGCGCTGAATCCCTAGCACCGGAGTATTATTTGAAAGCAATGCGTAATAATCTCAAGAACTTGACAACAGCGTTTGGCCAGTCCGCTCAATCGTGGGTTCCTGCTACACCCAGACAAGGCAATGTCGCCACCTTGCCTCACTGGATGTCCGTCAAGCTTTAGGAGGCTGGCTTTGCAGGAAACAGTGCTTCAAGTTGAAGGATTGACGGTGGCGCGTGATCAGCATATTGCCGTGGATCAGGTGTCTTTCTCGGTGTTGGCGGGGACGAATGTGGCCATTGTCGGACCCAATGGTGCGGGCAAAAGTACGCTGATTCAGGCCATTTTGGGAATTTTGCCCCGTCAATCTGGCCAAGTAGACATTCTAGGCTATCCCCTTAGCCCCAAAGGTAATCTTCCCAAAGGGATTCGAGATGCGATCGCTTACCTGCCTCAAAACTTTGGCTTTGATCGCCGGATTCCGATGATTGTAGAAGAAGTTGTAGGGCTAGGTTGGCAAACCCTGGGTCAGCAATGGCCTTGGTCTGGACGGCAAGCCAGACAAGAAGCGGTTCACCAAGCCTTGGCGAAAGTGGAAGCCCTGCATCTCCAGAATCAACGGGTCGGTGATCTGTCTGGAGGAGAAACCAAGCGTGTATTGTTAGCCTATTGTCTAGTACAGCCTCGCCGTCTGTTGATTTTAGATGAAGCCCCCGCTGGGTTAGATGCACGGGGGGAGGCAGAATTTTATCAATTGCTCTATCAGCTCAAACAGGATCAAGGGTGGGCCATTCTCCAGGTTTCCCACGATCTCAATAGGGTGCAGCGACAGTGCGATCATGTCTTGTGTCTCAATCGGACGCTGCTGTGTGCAGGTATTCCCGATGTAGCGCTCTCCCGTGAAAGTCTGAGTGCAGCCTATGGTCCAGAGTTTGCTCGATATCATCATTCCCACTCATTATCCTAGTCCTTAAGGATCTCAAGTTTGATTATGTCTGTTGTCAGTGAAATTGCCCGTGCCATAGAACTTCTCCACTTACCCGTTATGCAGCGGGCTATGTTAAGTGGCATTCTCACAGGGTTAACAGGGGGCATGTTGGGTAGCTTTACGATTCTACGCCAGCTCTCTTTTTTCAGTGATGCTTTGGGACATTCGGCTTTGCTAGGTATTAGTTTTGGAATCCTTCTAGGTTGGAATCCCACGGCCATTTTGTTGCCCTTTGCCGTCTTGTTTGCTTTGGGAGTCACGTATCTACTGGAGCGTACCCACCTGTGGACGGATGCGTTGTTGAATATTATCTATTCTTCATCCTTGGCGATCGCCATTGTCGTTCTCAGTTTTACCAACACCTACAAAGGCGGACTCCATCATCTGTTGTTTGGGGATATTTTAGGGGTACAGGAATTAGATTTGGTGTTTAGTGCAATTTTGTTAGTGGCTTGTACGCTCTTTATTGCCTTAACCCTTCGCACCCAAATGCTGATCACCTTACATGAACCCCTAGCCATCTCTAGCGGTGTAGCTGTCTCTGCCCATCGCACCGCGTTTATTATCTTGTTGGCTCTAGTGGTGGGCATCTCCATTAAGGCGATCGGGGTTCTTTTAATTAGCGCATTTGTGGTGATCCCAGCCTGTGCCTCTCAGATCCTGTGTCGTCGGTTCAGCCAGCATGTGATGTTTTCGGCTGGTTTGGGTGCCATGAGCGCTGTGGTGGGGATGCTGCTATCAGCCTTAATGAATTTACCCTCTGGCCCCAGTATCGTGATTGCTCAATTGGGGATCTTTTTATGGGCAATGGTTTACCCTCGCTTGCATCAAGCCCTGACACGGGGTTAGAGAAACTACTCGACTCGCACTCTAGCACGCTTGCTCCAATCTTTGAGAAAGTCTTTGAGCCAGATCATTAACCAAAAATGCTGATTACGACTGAGCACTTACAACACATCTCAATTTTGGCTGAGTTAGAGGCGGTGGAGCTAAGGCAACTTCAACCCCATGCTGAGATTAAATCCTACCTGCAGGGGGAGATCATTTTCCATGAGGGCGATCGCTTGCCGGAAAACTCTTTGCAGTTCTCAGGGGCAAAATTGAAGTTAAGAAAACTACCTTCACGGGCAAAGAAACGATTTTGCGAACCTTGCCCGCTGGAGAACTCTTTGCTGCCCCTGCATTATTTGGCGATCGCTTGGCTCCTGCAACGGTAGTCGCGGAACAAGAGTCTGAGATTTTGACTATTGAGCGAACTGCTCTATTAGACATGCTACAACGGAAGCCAGAAGTTGCTTTACAGATTATTGCTGTGCTAACGGAGCGCCTCCAGCATTTACATCAAGTGGTACATGGGTTGGCTTCGGAACGGGCGATTGTGCGGTTGGCACAATTCCTTCAGAGAGCTGCGATCTCAGAAGGAGCCGACAAGACTTCACAGGGATTACAGTTGCGATCGCGCCTTCCTTATTACCAGATTGCCCGCAGTATCGGCATTACTTATGAAGAATGTGTCCGCTTATTCAAGCAGGTAGAAACGATTGTCCGCTACCGTCGAGGCGGCAAGATTCTGGTTTTAGATCAAGGCAAGCTGGCTGCGATCGCAGCAGGTTATTCATCGATCTGCCAGGGGTCTTTCGTGTAGTCTTCATCCAGAACCCGTTTAGGGCGCATCACTAGGATAACTTGTCCTAAAAGCTTTTGTTCAGGGGCATCGGTGAACCAGGCCACTTGTAATTGGTCACTGACTGCGGTCAGGAAATAGCTATCGGAAGTCCACTGGCGTTGGGCGCGATCGATGATCACCAGGACTTCCTCCGTGGGTTGAGGGAGATCCGCCGCTAAATCCTGGACTTGAACAAGGAGAGCCACCGGGTCTTCCGCCCTCAGAATGACTTGCCAACCCGGTACAGGCACCCAGGCGCAAGTGCCCGTATATTTGACAATGCCAAAGGGACTTTCTTCGTCTACCATGGGCACTGCTTTGAAGTCGTCTACGGTGAGGGGGAAATGACCGACTACGGGCATCAACCGAGGCAGTTCTTCCTCGGATTCTAGGCGGAAAAAGGGCAGATGGGGAGCCGATTGAGTTTTGACCACGGTAAAGTCACTCAAGAGCTGCTGTAACTGCTCACGAGCGGTATCACTTTGGGCAAACTTTAAGCCTTGGCCGATCAGCTGCGATCGCGCCTGTAAATCACTCTTCTGACGGGCAAAATGCCAACACCGATGAGCCATCGCATCCCCTGGGGTTTTTGTAAAGCCTGGGGGTAGGGTCTTAAGCTGATAGAACTCTTTAATGGCCTTGGCGATGATGTGGGCTTCATCCACATCCAGTTGCTTGTCGGCAGCGAGGGTGGCGGCATCCACTCGCTCGCCATGAGTAAGAATCCGTAACTCGTAGAGGATATCGCTCCGGCGTTCTCCAAAGTAGCTGAGGACAGAATCTGGGGCATTGTCTACTAAGCTTTTATAAACCTGACTGGCCACCGTAATCTGATTTTGCTGAATGGGTTCAAACCCAGTTTCTTCAAAGATTTGTTGGGGACTGTATCCTGCCTTCTGTAATTGTTGACAGGCCAGACCCCAATCCAACCAAGTCTGCTCCTTGCGGCGCAGCATTTGTAGAAGTGGGGCACTCTCAATATTGGCTTCAGAATCCGGAGGGGTGAAGGAGGTCATGGGTATCGAGCAAACTAAGGGCGGACAATTAATTCTTCTAAGGTGCGAGTTTGGGTTTGGGGATTATAGGCGATCAACTTAATGTAGGCACCAGGATGATCTTGAACACAGCGTTCAATCCCAGCCATGGCATCGGTCACGGTACGAGGCGGCTGGAGCCAAGGCCAGCTCCGCCAGACATTCCCAGCTTTCTCGCGGGGGGTTGCTGTTTCTAATGTTAATTTACTGCCTTGGCGGATGGCTTGTTGGAGGAGATGTTCGATGGTACTGACGACAAGGGAGTTGGGTTCATTTTTAGATGGGGTTTCGGTGTCAAGGTGAAGGGAATTAGGGGGGATGAAAGGGAATTGCTCTGCGGGTGGGGGAGATGGGGAGGGTGGTGGTAGGTGGTTGCTGGATAAGTAGGTTTGGGCTAAGTGGGTGTTTTGGAGGCGGTCTTGTTCGTGGACTAGGGTTTCGCCGAGGGCAATCAGATGCTCTAGGGTGAGGGATGGGGGCTGTAGCTGGATTGTTGATGGGGGTGTTGACTAAATGAGTGGAGATGTTGCCAAGGCCGATGTTGCGAATGAAGGTACGGACTTGTTCGTCGTAGATGCGCGATCGCAAAGCTCCAAAAAAGTCGATGGCTTGGTGGGCAAAGTGATCGACGAGCTGCTCAATTACCTGAGAGGGGAGACGATCGGGGGCAAAAATGCCGCTGACCATGCCGATGCGATCGCTCTTACTCGGTTGCCAATAGAATTTCTCCATACGGCCATCGCGCACCAAGGGGGCATAGAGGGTAGAAAAATCATTCCCTGTGACTAAGACCGGCACCCGATAAATGGGCTGGGTATCGTAACTACCGGGCAACTGCACATCCGTGGGGTTATCGGCAATATTCATTAAGGTGCCATTAACTAATTGGGTATTGACCGTATACTGAGTGGTTTGATCCATCCGGCCTGCACCCGCATCGAGATCGTTGATCAGCAGCACACACATTTTTCCCCGAACCTTAATCAGCTCAGATGCTTCTCGATAGCGCATCCGAATCAAGCGCACCGGGTCACCAGCATCAGGGCTTTCTAACTCCCCGGCTGACATGCGGACAGGCTCAATCCCCATCTGCTCAAATACAAGTTCGCACTGAAAGGATTTGCCTTCGCCTTTGCGACCATGAATTCCCAAAATCAAGGGCACTCGTAATCCCGGCAAATCCATGAAGTTTTTGGTGATGTGAACTGCCAGCTTATCCAGAAAGCTCGGCGATAGATAATAAGCCATTTTCAAACTGCCCTTTCCACAGGTGAGGCTCTAATTATGATGGGCGGGAAAGCTCATCCAATTTGGCTTTAACTGCTTGGATATCTTGCCACATCTGCCACTTAGGCTTACCTGGCTCAGGGGATGGATTTCTCAAGAGATAGGCTGGGTGCAAGATCGGCATACAGAGGTAATTTTGCCAAGTCAACCACTGACCCCTAATTTTGGTAATCCCGCGTTTGTCCCCCGTTACGCCTCGTACTGCTGTGGCTCCTGTGAGTAAGATAATTTTGGGATTAACCAGACGAATTTGCTCTAGCAGATAGGGTTTACAAGCTTCGGCTTCCTCTAGCGTAGGGACACGATTTCCTGGGGGGCGACATTTGACGATATTGCAAATATAGACATCTTTTTGAGAGTCAAGTTTAACAGAGGCCAAAATTTTATCCAAGAGTTGGCCTGCACGCCCTACAAACGGGAAGCCAGTTTCATCTTCCTGTTGACCAGGGCCTTCACCAATAATCAGAATAGAGGCGCTGGGATTACCTCGACTGACGACAACATGGGTACGACTGGGAGCCAGATCACATCGCTGACATTGACGGCAATGAGCGGCGAGTTGATCGAGATCCGGGTAAAAACCCGTCGGTATCGGAATGTGTGCATTGGTGGATACCTCTTCTAAGGTCGGGGTTGGAGTAACGGCATGATCCGCAGGGATAGCTGGGGGGTCTTGCCAGTCAAATAAATTAATTTGTTCGGCATCAGACATAACAGGGTGAGAGTTGAGGAGGGGCAATAGCTGGCTTGGGAGAGGCTTAAAGGGGTAAAGATGAGGGGGGATAAGATAAGGATGGGGAAGGCTATCCGTCTGGTTGCGTTGAGTGATGAGCGCTATTTGAGATCTAAGAAGCCAGTATCTTTCAGTTTAGGGTTAAATCGTAGCGGTTCTTGTAAACCTCGCTGGCTCAAGATCGATAGAATTTCAGCTTCTAGTCGACGAGCGGCATTTTTTAAGACCTTCTGTTGACTGATTTCATCCAATTGTGGGTCTTGATAGTGGGCTAACTCTTCAGTCGTCATGGCAGCTTTAACGTCGATAGCTTGTTCCCAACGGTGTTTTTCGGTCTGATTTCCTGGCACTGGGTTACCATTTTCTTGAACCCAAGTGTTACGAATGTCTTCTAGGAGTGTGCGATTGGGGCGGTCAATGGTTTGGACTTTCAACCAGTAACAGAGGCGGGGTTGACGCACCAAATGCTGTTTGAGGCTGAGATAGATGTCGCGGGAATAGCCCACGTATTGCAAGGTTTGATCTTCTGCCAAAATGGCATAGGCACCAATAAGCCCTTCAAACTGTTGGGGCAGCATCCCTTGAGCGTTGATATAGGGGATGGGTTCTAAGGTTGCTAAGGAAGTGACGAGAGGCTCAGTAGACATAGCACGGGATTGATCTTAGGAACTCTATAGATTTGCAGAAGGGTGATCCTGGGCAGGGAGCAGAGGCGAGATGGAGAAAGGGAGCAGAAGGGCAGGGGAGAGATGGAGAAAGGGCTTGGAGGGGGGAGGATTGCAAAAAGGAGGAGCATCCCTAGTATGCAGCACGATCTGTTCCTAAGGGTAAAAAGATGGTTAGGACTTCCCCTTGCTGCTGATGTTGGCGTACGGTGAGTTTGCCGCCTAAGATTTCAAACAGATGTTTCGTCATCGGTAAACTCAAACTGACGCCACCAGTTTCAGGTTGTAACATCAGCAGATCTCCAATGGCTTGTAACATTGGTCTAGCTGGGGCTGGTAATTGTTCTGGATGGGTAGCAGATTGATTGGAGCACAGTTCCAATTTGAGTTGGTCGCCCGCTAAGACAATTTGTAGGTGGATTTGGCTGCCCATGGGTAGGCTATGGCTGAGGCGCTCCATTAGACCTGTTAAGACTTGCTCTAGCATATTGGGATCACTAATGGCGATCGCAGGTAGTTCTTGCGGAACCGTAATCTCTAAAGAGAGGTTGCGGCGATCTGCCTGTTTCCGCCAGCGCGGAATATTAGCTTCTAAGACCTGTTGCACAGAAATGGACGTCAGTTGCTTGTGGGTGGGAGTGGCTTCAGTATTGGCTAACTCCATCGCTCGAAAAATCAAACTGAAGCGATCGATTTGATCATGGCATTCCCGGCGGATGGACTCTAATCGCTTTAAGACCTCTGCTGGTAAATCCGAACGCTTTAAGAGCAACTGCGTAAAGGTTTGAATGGTGGTTAGGGGAGTGCGGACTTCATGGGCAAGGGCTTGCAATAGGGCAATATCATCTCCTTTCTTCCAGGAAGCAGAAGGGGTGGGCTGGGGGGGTGGGGGAGTAGGGTTGTTCTGAGGCAAAGGTGAGGGTAGAGGAAGCTGAGGATTCCGTTGCCGAGAAGGTTGCAGGGGAGGGTGGGATAACAGGGGTAATGTCGGGGAGGGTTCTTGGCGATAGGTTTGCAGCAATTGACGACTAAATTGCAGGGGGAATCGATAATCTGGTGTCAAGGGCGGCCACCGTTGTAGAAGCTGATCGAACAGATGAACTTGATGGGGTTGAGTCAGTTGGATACGCGATCGCAAAAGCTGTAATACCTGCTCAATTGTTTCTGGGACAAAGGAAAACTGGCACTGTGATCCTTGGCCAGGGAGCCATCTGAGAACTGCCAACCAACTAAACGACTGCGTTTGCACTAGAAAAAAGCGCTCCGCAGTCAGCGGATCAGCGGGAAGTAGGGGAATGGATTGCATGGGGTGATCGCCTCTTTCTACAGAGAGCGATGGTTCACAAGGAGGCAGTTGTAGGGCACTTACCTGAGTAGGGGTAAAGATCCAGTTGTAGAAGTTGGCCAGTAACCCCTGATCGCTCAGCAAAGGTGTGGGTCCTGTCAAAATCATCCCTTGCAGTCGATCAATCCCTGGATAGGAAAGAGAAAATTGAGCCTGGGAGAGGGGTAACAGGGCTAGGATGGTTGCGATCACACAATGCCATTCCCGTTCCCCTTGACTTGCCTCCCATCCGGGATGAGCAGGTCGCCAATCTAACGCTGGCTCACTGCTCATAAACGCTTCGCTCACCGTTGGGAAGACCCATGTACTCACGATTGAAGTAGCCTCCGCATCATTTGAGACCCTGAGATTGCTCTGGTCATGCCATCGAGCATACCTAGCATCACCTTCTTTGACCATATCGAGTCGAGCAACCATTCTCTAGCAGTAAAACCGTAAGCTTTTGGAGAAATTACCCTGCTTGTCGCTAATATTCCTTGCATTTTGATAAGCCCGATCATTTTTACCCTTAATGCATTGTCCACAACGGTAAAAAGATTAAAAACGTTAAGATAGACAAACCTAATCCCCCTATGATGAAATTGAGTACCGTGCTATTTAGGTGCATCCATGCCTGCCTTAGCTGCAATTCTAGTGATGATTGGTATTCTAGGACTGCTGATTGCAGTCCATGAACTGGGACATTTCTTAGCAGCCCGACTACAAGGAATTTATGTCAACCGTTTTTCCATCGGCTTTGGCCCCATCGTGTGGAAATATCAAGGCAAACACACCGAGTATGCTTTACGCAGTATTCCCTTGGGCGGCTATGTTGGCTTTCCTGATGAAGACCCAGATAGTACTATTCCCCTCAGCGACCCCAACTTAATGCGGAACCGCCCCATCTTGGATCGGGCCATTGTCATCAGTGCAGGAGTTATTGCCAATCTGATCTTTGCTTACTTGTTACTGCTGACTGAAGTCAGCATCGTCGGTGTCCCCGGTGGGATCCAATATCAACCGGGTGTCCTTATTGCTCAAGTCGCAACCGATGTCAGCCCCGTCGCCGCTGAAGCAGGCATCCAAGCAAAAGACATTGTCCTTACGGTTGATGGTCAACCGCTGGGGCAAGCGGAAGCGGCTCGTGATACCTTGATGAAGTCTATTCAAGAGAGTAAAGGTAAGCCCATTCAACTCCACATCCAGCGCCAAGGCCAGGAATTGGATTTGCAAATTGTCCCAGAACAAGCGGAAGATGGCATCCCTCGGATTGGGGTGCAGTTAGCCCCCAATGGCTGGCTGGTACGTCGCCCCATCCGCCATCCCGGCGAACTCTTTACCACTGCGGCCCAAGAATTCCAAAAAATCATGGGTTTTATGGCTCATACCCTCATTCAGTTCGTGAGGAATTTTCGAGAATCTGCCAGTCAAGTGGCAGGCCCAGTGGGCATTGTTGCCATTGGGGCAGATATGGCTCGCACCGATATCACCAGCCTGTTTCAATTTGCAGCGGTGATTAGTGTCAACTTGGCCTTTATCAATATCTTGCCCCTGCCCGCCCTAGATGGGGGCCAACTCGCTTTTCTCTTGCTCGAAGGTCTCAGGGGTAAACCCATCCCCAACAATATCCAAGAAGGGGTTATGCAGGTTGGACTCGTCCTGCTTCTGGGCTTAGGGGTATTTATGATTGTCCTAGACACCGCTAAACTGATGACGTGAACAACCCCTCCCTAGATTGCCTAAAGATGGGGGTTCCGAAAGAAGTGTTCCACATCTGCTCAGATAGTTGAAGTTCCCCTGTTGCATCCTTAAAGCTGAGATCAAAGCGTCAGGAAGAAACGCCCGTAACATTCTAGACGCTAGGACTGTGATTTGATAGTGAGTATGTTGCCACCTCCTGCAAAAAACAAAGGGCTTTGGAATTATTAGCTCGTTTGCAAGATCTTTATCCTGACGCGACGTGCAGCTTAACCTACGAAACCCCTGTGCAATTGTTAGTGGCTACGATCTTGTCCGCACAATGTACCGATGCCCGCGTTAATGAAGTCACCCCGTTGTTGTTTGCACGGTTCCCAGATGCGCCTGCCCTAGCGTTTGCGGATCGCCAAGACTTAGAAGCATTAATTCGATCGACTGGGTTCTATCGCAATAAAGCCAAGCATATTCAAGGCGCTTGCCAAAAAATAGTCACCGATTTTGAAGGTAAAGTCCCTGCCGACATGGACTTACTGCTGACGTTACCGGGGGTCGCCCGTAAAACCGCTAATGTGGTTTTAGCTCATGGGTATGGCATCAATATGGGGGTAACGGTTGATACCCATGTCAAACGCTTGAGTCATCGTTTGGGTTTAACGCATCATCAAGATCCGGTCAAAATTGAGCAAGATTTAATGCAGCTTTTACCCCAGCCAGACTGGGAGAATTGGTCAATTCGGTTAATTTATCATGGACGTGCTGTTTGTATGGCTCGTCGGCCTGCTTGCGATCGCTGTTCCCTCGCCGATCTCTGCCCTTCCGCAGGCCAAACTCCTTAGGCTTTGCCCCTTATCACTCCAGGGTATCTGCTTGAGTAGGAGGATCGGCTTGCCAATGGCCGGATTTGCCGCCAATTTTTTCAACGAGGTGAATATTTTCAATGGACATAGATTTATCCAGTGCTTTGGCCATGTCATATAGGGTTAAGGCAGCGATCGCCACTGCCGTTAAGGCTTCCATTTCCACACCTGTTTCCGCTTTAGTTTTTACCTTTGCTTCAATTTCATAGCCCGGTAAATCAAACTGCGGTCGAATCACCACTGCGACTTTGCTCAGAGGTAACGGATGACAAAGCGGAATCAACTGTGAGGTTTGTTTAGCCGCCATAATTCCTGCTAACCGAGCCGTCCCTAAAACATCACCTTTCGGGAGATTCCCCGTTTGAATAGCAGCAAAGGTCTGCGGGTTCATTCGCACCTGCCCCATAGCCGTCGCTTCCCTTACGGTCACCCTTTTGGCTGAGACATCCACCATCTGCGCCTCACCGTGGTGATCAAGGTGCGTCAGTTCTAGATTTTGCTTTGACATAGAGCATGTGTCATTCTTGCTGTGGTTGCTAGAGAAATAGGCTGGATTTTAGGGAGCAGTTTTGTTAGCTCAACGCTTAAATCCCTTAAACCTTGAATCATAGATATTGCTAAAGCGTTAGGCTGTGGTAAGATGATAATCCCTTAGGGGCTTGTAGCTCAGTGGACTAGAGCACGTGGCTACGGACCACGGTGTCGGGGGTTCGAATCCCTCCTAGCCCGTTCAATATAAATTCTACAGTTGGGGTCAATCTATCTGAGATTAACCCATTGATAACCGATCACCTGAGATCAAACAGAGTTCCTGAAGTGGATCATTGAGGAGAGGTTGATCTGCCATCAGGCGGTTGTTCTGATCCACTAGAACCACCGTCGGTTGAAAGTCCTGTAACTCTTCAGCAGACAACTGAGCATAGGTCATGATGATGACGCGATCGCCCCTCGCCCCCAGCCGAGCTGCTGCGCCATTTAATTCTACGGCTCCAGAGTCAGCGGGGGCAGGAATTGCATAGGTCACCAGCCGTTCGCCATTATTCATGTTCACCACTTGCACTTGCTCGTAGGGCAAAATGTGAGCAGCCTCTAGTAAGGACTGATCAATACTAATGCTGCCCACATAGTCGAGATGGGTCCCGGTCAGGGTGCAATAGTGAATTTTGGAGAATAAAAAGGTGCGTTGCATGAATTTCATTTTAGCGTCAGTCTCTATCACCTGACTGTAGGCAAGATCACCGATCCCAGTCTCCCTATTCTAAGATAGGAAGCTGACCCCTCTGTCATACCGACCTTTACCTCATCATTCAGGACTATGGCTACCATACCCTTAATTAGTATTGTCAGCCAGACTGTAAGCCAGTTTGATCAAACCAGTTGGCGCGTTGAAAATGGGATCAGACAAACCGGAGAGTGGGTCGAGTGGCAATGGCAACGCTTGGGTGATTGGGTGTGGGGCAATGAATCAACGGCTGTCAATGCCCCAGTCTGGTGGGGCGATATCCTCCTCTGGCTTGCCCGTGGATTGGCAGTCTTGATGTTGCTGTGGATTGTCTACAGGCTATTTCAGACTTTAAAAGGAGGGTGGCGCTGGTTGTCCCAGAGAAACCCTAGGAACAATGCTTGTTCCCGCCCGCTCAGGACAGAGGTGACTACGGTGCAAGATTGGCTCACCCAGGCCGCGCAAGCGCAAGGGCAAGGGGATTATCCAGCGGCCTGTCGTGCCCTTTATATGGCTCTACTGCTGCGTTTAGAAGAAACGGGTTGGCTGTATGGCAATCGCACCCACACCGACCAAGAATATCTGCAACGATTAGAATCTCAATGGATCTTAAAAGCGAAACCGACAGGGTTGCAAGCCACTTGGCGACGAATTTTTCAAGTCCATGAAGTCTCCTACTATGGTGCAGCCCCCGTTGCTGCTGAGACCTTCCAAGCTTGCCAGCAAGCCTACCACACCCTGGATGCTGAGTTAAATCAGCCGGAGGAGGGCAGCCCATCACCATGACAATGGACAGGCAGCAGCAGCCCACGATCATCCAGATTAATACCCGTCCTAGACCTCAACGGCGATGGATCTGGGTAATCGTGGCCGTTGTCATCCTGTTGATCTTGCTGGTGATCAATGCGCCTACCCTGCAAAACGGCTCCACCTACAGTCGCTCCTCCAAAGGTTACCGCAATTGGTTTGACTACATGGTGGAACAGGAACATCCCATTCAACGTTGGCAACAGCCCTATAGCCAACTCCAAGGCACGGATCAAACTCTGATTCGCATCGCTGAAAATTTTGATAATGATCAAAATCAACGGGTGCAATCGCCTTGGCTTAACTTTTCCTCTTGGCTAGAACAAGGCAATACCATGATTATCCTGACTTGGGATGGGCAGGTATCGGCTGCACCGTTTAGCAGCGATCTCAACAGTTCCGTCGGGCCTGTCCTCATTGAAACCACCCGGCGTCATTCGGTGCCAACAGCTCAAAAAACTAACCTCAAAGATGACTATGGTGCGGTGGTGTGGTCGCAAACCGTGGGCAAAGGCCACATCATTTTAGCCACGTACCCCTGGATTGGAGCCAATATCTATGCGGATCAACCGGGCAATTATCGTTTTCTGGAAAAACTGATATCGTCAACCGGGCCCATTTGGGTAGATGAACGCCTGCATGGTTATCGAGAGGAAAAAACTCAGGCCGGGACAGGAAATGCCGGTTCTGAAAACCTGGAAGAGGATCGACGGCAGCCTGAAGACCTATGGCAATACTTAGCACAGACACCCATAGCGGCGGTTGCTGCCCAGTTGGTCTTGCTAGCTATTTTGGGGATTTGGGGTCATAATCATCGCTTTGGCTTACCTGTGCGCCTGTCTACAGCCGCCAAGGATAATAGCCAGCAATATATTCAAGCCTTGGCAGGCACTCTCAACGACGCCTATCAACGCGAGTGGGTTCTCACTCAACTCAGGCAGTATGTCCGGCAAACCCTGGTCAATCGCCTGGGTCTAGGGGGTGGGTCGAAAACACCAGGGTTGACGGATGCGATCCTGGCCGCTCAGTGGGCAGTTGCCACTGGACGGAACGACCAAGAGTTACTAGAGTTATTACAGCAAGGAGGTCAGCCCCCTCCCCGCAACGATCGCGATTTGCTGGTTTGGGTTCAGAAAGCCGACGGTATTTTGCAGGACATCCCTTGAACCAATCTTTCCAACGACTACAACAGGAACTCAGCCAAATTGTCATCGGTCAAGACACCGTTGCTAAGGGGCTGCTGGTGGCTCTCTTAGCCGAGGGCCATGTGATTTTAGAAGGGGTTCCTGGTACGGCCAAGACGTTAATTGTCAAGCTGCTCTCAATGCTGATTAACGCAGAGTTCCGGCGAATTCAGCTTACCCCCGATGTGTTGCCAGCCGATATCCTGGGTACCAATATTTTCGATTTCAACAGTCGGAGTTTTACCCTCAGTAAAGGACCGATTTTTACCCAAATTCTCCTCGCTGACGAAATCAACCGCACACCGCCGAAGACGCAAGCCGCCCTCCTAGAAGCCATGGAAGAGCGCCAAGTCACCCTAGATGGCAAAACCATTCCCCTTTCAGCGCTGTTTTGGACGATCGCCACCCAAAATCCCTTGGAATTTGAAGGCACCTATCCCTGCCAGAGGCTCAACTCGACCGATTTCTGTTCAAGCTGGTGGTCTCCTATCCGGGGAAAGCAGCAGAGCAGCAGATGCTCTATAACAGTCTGAGTGGGTTTGAACCGCGAGATCTGAAGCGATTGTCCCTAAAACCTGTCATCACTGTCGAGCAAGTCTTAGAAGCTCGTCAATTGATTCGCCAGATTCGGGTGGAAGGCCCTGTCCTGGATTACTTACTGGAACTGGTGATGGCCAGTCGCCAACAAACGGAACTGATGTTGGGGGCATCACCTCGCGCTGCTGTGGGATGGTTACGGGCAGCTCAAGCCCATGCCTGGTTAGCAACCCGTGATTTTGTCACCCCCGATGATGTCAAAGCCATTGCCGCGCCGCTATTGCAGCATCGCCTGATCCTGAAGCCGGAAGCTCAATTGGATGGCGTATCGATGGAAAAGGTGATTCAGACCTTGCTGACGCGGGTGCCTGTACCACGATGACGAGTACCCCTCCCACCGACTTTATTTCCCCGTTCCATCAGGGCTTAGATCTAGAGTCTCAGACTCCATTGCCCCGTCAGCGATTGCCCCAACCTACCACTCCCCATTTGTTGCCAACCTTGCGCCTGTATTTTTTGTTGGGAGCTGGCATCCTGATCCCGCTGATCCTGGCCTGGATCCCTGGGGCTGGGGTGGCGATGGGTTGGGGGGTCATGGTGCTTTATGATGGCGTGATCTTGGGCATGGCACTGGTCGATTATCAGCGATCGCAGCGCTGGCAGATCCAAGTAGAACGGGATTGCGACCCCCGTCTGTCCATTGGCCGGGATAATCCCATTCACCTGCGGGTGACGGTTGGCTCCGGTTCTGGGAAAGGGCAAACCACGCAATTGCGGTTACGGGACAGCTATCCACAAGCGTTTCAAGCCGATCAAGATTTACAGATCCTAGAGATCGCGCCCCATACAGAAACGGAAGTGACCTATCATGTCTTTCCGCCAAGACGTGGAGCCTTTGAGTGGCAAGGGCTGACTCTGCGCCTCCTGAGTCCCCAAGAGCTGGTTTGGCAAGCTTGGCAAATTCCCTTACAGACCCAGGTGGAGGTCTATCCTGATTTGGTGGGATTGCGCCTGCTCTCTATCCGGCTGAGTTTGGAGTCAGCGGGGGGCTTGCGTCGCCGTCAACGCACTCTGGGCGGCACTGAATTTGCCGAGTTGCAGGAGTATAACCGAGGCGATGATCTCCGCCTGATTGATTGGAAAGCCACGGCACGGCGGGGTCATCCTCTGGTTCGAGTCTGTGAACCGGAACGGGATCAACCCTTGCTGATTTTGTTAGATCGCGGTCGGTTGATGACAGCGCAAGTGGCGGGTCTGAAGCGGTTTGATTGGGCCTTGAATGCCACCTTAGCCTTGGCGATGGCCGGACTGCGGCGGGGCGATCGCGTCGGCATTTGTGTGTTTGATCATGAGATTCATACCTGGATTCCCCCTCAATCTGGCAACTCTTATCTGTCGAGGATTTTAGAACAACTCTATAACCTCGAACCTGTATTTACCGAGTCAGATTATGTAGCAGTAGCCAGTCGGGTTCTCAGTCAATATACTCGGCGAGCCTTGGTGGTTTTGCTCACGGATATTGTGGATGCGATCGCATCGAAAGAACTCCTATCAGCAATGGCGCGGCTGTCGCCTCGATTTTTGCCCTTTTGTGTAGCCCTCCGCGATCCCCTCATTGGTGCCCAAGCCCAACAACCTTTGATGGCCTATCAAAACTCCAAAGAAAACCCCATCCAAAGCTGGTATGAACAAGCTGTGGCTCTGGATCTCATGCATCAGCGCACCGTTGCTTTTGCCCAACTCCAGCAACAAGGCGTACTAGTCTTGGATGCACCCGCTCCCAAAATCAGTGAGCAGTTAGTGGATCGTTACCTCTTGCTAAAGGCTCGCAATCGCTTGTAGAATGCGTTGCTTACATCCCCACACCTATTTCCTGCAAACCCTGTGGCTCTTGAACCGGATAATCCAGATCCAGAAATGATTTCAGCCTATGCCCAAAGTCGTGAAGCCTTTGAGCATGGTTACTATCGCGAAGCCGTTGAAGGGCTATTAAAAGCCATTGCCCTTGTCCATCGTCAATCTCCACTGGGCGGTGAGATGCAAATTTGGTTGGTAACCGCCTATGAAGCCGCAGGCCGTCAAGAAGAGGCCATCTCATTGTGTCGTCAACTGCAACACCATCCCCATTTAGAGACCCGCAAACAAAGTAAACGCCTCCTCTATATTCTAGAAGCCCCCAAATTACAGAAGAAGGCAGAATGGCTAACCCAAATCCCTGATCTAAGCCATGTCAACGAACTAGATCTGAGTGAACGCCGGAGCATCAGTGCATACACCCCCTCAGCCCCCAAATCCCGCAGCCTCGATCCAGACCCCATCGATCTGAACCAAGTGGACACCAAAGATAATAACTTTGTTTGGGTGGCATTAGGGTTGCTGTTGCTCTTATTGGGGGCATGGGTTTGGTGGGGATAGGCAAGGACACACTCAAAATATCAGCCCTTGACGCAAATCACTTGCTTTAGCGTTGCTACCACTTCAACTAGATCTGATTGATTCGCCATCACGGACTCAATTGGCTTGTAGGCTCCTGGAATTTCATCCAGAACGCCGGTGTCTTTACGACATTCAACCCCCTGAGTTTGCTCAATCAAATCATCCAACGTAAAATGCTTCTTCGCCTTAGTGCGAGACATAGTACGTCCCGCCCCATGAGAGCAAGAGCAGTAGCTTTCAACATTGCCTTTCCCTTTGATAATATAAGACTTAGCCCCCATGGATCCAGGAATAATGCCGTAGTCTTCTGTTCTAGCCCGCACAGCCCCTTTTCGGGTCACATAGACATCTTCCCCGAAGTGAGTTTCCTTTTCCGCATAATTGTGATGGCAGTTGACTGAGAGCAAAGGTTTAGTGGGCTTACCACCCACCAGATGCTTTTCGACAATCCGCTTAAAGCGGGTCATCATCACGTCTCGATTATACCGGGCATAGGCTTGCGCCCATTGTAAATCGCGCCAGTAGGCTACAAATTCAGGAGTTTCAGCGACAAAGTAAGCCAGATCTAGGTCGGGCAAACGATTTTCGGCAAGTTTTGCCAATCCTTTGGCGGTGCTGATATGGTTTTGAGCCAGCATATTGCCAATATTACGCGAACCAGAGTGGAGCATTAGCCAAACTTGATCCTGGGTATCTAGGCAAACTTCTAGGAAATGATTCCCACCGCCCAGGGATCCCATTTGTCTCAGAGCTTTATTTTCTAAATGTTGAACGCCAGCGTGCAGCTCTTTAAAAGATTGCCAGCCTTGCCAGTTGTAGATGCTTTTTTCAATTTCCTTGTTTTCATTGAAGCCGACAGGAATATCGGCTTCAATATCAAGGCGGATTTTTTGAGCTTTCCCTCTAGCTGGTCGGCAGTAAACGGCGTTTGAACTGCCCCCATCCCACAACCAATATCAACCCCAACCGCCGCTGGAATAATGGCTTCTTGGGTTGCAATCACAGAGCCGACTAAAGCACCTTTCCCTAAATGGACATCGGGCATTAAGGATACATGTTTATAGACACACGGTAGAGAAGCAACGTTCTTGGCCATGGCCATTTCTTGAGAGCCAAGGTCGTGGTTGGCCCAAGAGAGTACTGGCTTTGGCGTAGAAATTTTTAATGGTTCGTAAGGCATAACGGTTATTCTCTTCCCCCTGAATAATGGTTTCACGAACCAGCACCTCGATCGCTTTAGTTTCAGCCACAGCGGAGCCAAGGGACTCAAACGCCTAATCAATGGCTGTTGCTATCATATTACATATATACCACAAAATACTACAAATCGGCAAAAGAGGGGGATGCTGTCAAGCCTCAATCATTACCTCTTTAACACTACCAACCCTGAAATTCCCAAATTATTCACTTTTGCATCGTAGGCTCAGGGGCAATGAGTCCTTGAAGGCAAAGTAAAGTCCTATGAAAAAATCAAAACCTCTTATTTCAGTGCCATTGCTGTCTACCCTGATTGGTGTATCCAGTCTTTTGGCCACTTTACCTGTCACCGCAGGTACAGCCTCGTCCACGTCTGCTTCTCAAACAACGGATACTCTTACTGCTCAGGCTGATACAAAAGAAGGGGAAAAAGCAGAGGAAAAAGAACTCTCGCCGCAAATCATGAAGATTCTCTGCAAGAACTTCCCTCTCAACTCTCGCTGTACTGGAGCAAGCCAGACAGAAGCACCCCCAGAAGGATCGAGTGACACTGAAAGTACAACAGAACCTTCCACACCCTCTGAATCTGATCCATCTGCACCTAGTGATTCGAGCAGTCCTGCCCCAGATCCTACAACAGCCCCCCCTAGCGAAGGGATTCCACCGGAGGGTTCAACGCCCCCGCCAACGACTTCGCCCGATGTTCCTCCTGGTCCAGAAGGGACAGAATCACCAGGTGGAATAACACCTCCCCCTACAACCCCACCTATGACGCCGCCAATCACCCCACCTTCAGAAGGTGGAACAACCTCACCTGAGGCAACTCCGCCTGAGGCAACTCCGCCTGGAGCAATCCCACCTGGAGCAATCCCACCTGAGGCAGCTCCACCAGGCTCTTCTAAATAACCACTACCGACTTGCTCTTGGACACACCCAATGGGAGACTGTTTAACAAGGATTAAGCAGTCTCTTCTTTTTATGGGCTGTTTGGGTATATGGCGGTTGCCAAACTGACTGAGAGTACCAAGAATTTTGAAAGAGATACTGGAAAGAGCTTTGATGTTTTTGCAGCTCTGAATAAGCGCTTTTGAGGACTTCAAAAGGAAATAGTTAAATACCCACCTTGGAATTTGGCAGCTTTCACGGGTTTGCCCCGCCATTCAGGGGGCAGGAAAATGTTACGGCGTTGGTCACCTGCTTCAATGGTGACCTCTGGACCATATTGTGTTAACTTTACCTGGGATTTATCAAAGCCTGGTAAAAATAGCTTCACTTGCCCTAGATCACGATCCATTTCAATGGGTTTTGGGGCTTGAGCCGCTTGTTTGAAGTCTGGCAAGGCAGCGATGAGGGGTTGCCAATCAGTACCTGTGCGCTGAGGCAGGCTGGCAATGGATAGGGGAGCAAACTCAACTTGTAGATCTGAGGCATTTAGGAGGGGGTGGAGTGGAGTGGCAATGACGCCACCGATGGTTAACCCAACTTGTTGGGCACTTCCCCAGAGGTAACGGGCGGTGGCGATCGCAACTGGATCCCCCGTGGTTACCAAATAAGCTGCCACTCGATTTGGATCGGCGATCGCAGCCTTAGCGTCATCCATTAACGTGTTCACCCGTGCCGTCGGTTCGGCAAAATTATCCCCAGATCTATTCACCGTCAATACCGCAGCCGTAATGGGTTGGACAAACGGAGAAAGGGTTCTCCCCAGATCAGACTCGGCAAACACCTGGCGAAAACGGCGGGCATACCAACTGAAAATTTCGGGAGCACCCAGCATTCTCAGGGTGGTCAGGTCACCGAAACCATCGTAGAGAATCACATCATAGGCACCGCTGACCTCGTACTCTCGCAGGGCATTTAGCGCCAAGACACTATCCATACCGGGTAAGATCCCCAGTTCCTGGCCAAAAACCGTCTTAAAGAAAGGGGTACGGATATATTCTGCTTCCAGTTGCTTGAGGTCTTCCCAAGCTTTTTCTAGCAGAACAGTGCTGTGCAATTGCACGGCTTTGAGGTTAACCCCCAATTCCTGCGGGTCAGTGCCAATCGTAGCCCCGACCATCACCTCAAAACCGGGTGCCGGATTTTGACTGGCCAACAAGACCCGATACCCCTGCTCAGCCAATTGCTTGGCACTGGCGATCGCAACCGTAGTCCGTCCCGTTCCCCCTTTGCCTAAGAAGGTCAGCATCAATGCCATTTACGGATCACCTTTTACCCGTTTCTAGTTCATCTTCAAAAAACCAACTGCTGGTTTTGTCGCTAAAAACGACAACGGCACCAATACCGCTGCCATCGGTCATTTTAAAGTCTTGAACCGTGCCCATCTCGCCCAATTTGTTGCTGATGGCTCCAGAAAAGCGATCGCGAATTTGGCAAACACGGACTTTCTGACCTAATTTCATCTTATAGATACCTCTGCAAGAAAATGAACCAATCCATAGTCTAGCAGGCTTAAGGTGGTTATACAGTAAGGATTTAGGCTTATTTTTGTGCGAAGGAGGGATCTTTGGGAATCCAGATTCGTTACTTTAGCACCACCAGGCTGCCAGCCATCAGACCTCTCCAGCCCGAAAAATTTGCTTAGCTGTTAGCGCCAACGTTGGAAACATTTTTGAGACTAGACGAGCGCTGTTCTGTGTCGTTCTCGTAGGTAAGATACTCTGCAAGGGTGAAGCGTCTGGTGGTTGCAATCATGATGACTCTACTTTGGCGATTAACGTCGCACTCCAAGTTTAGCCTATCCTTATTCCCAGGCTAAATCAGGCCAAATTGCATGGCATAAACAAACCGCTATGGGAATACTTTATTCTGAGAAACTCAATAGCGCGATCGCCTCTTCACACCAAGCCAACCAAGCTAACTCATGGTGGATGCCATTTTGCAATGTGAGGTAACGAAATTTTTCTGCCATCGGCAGTGATTCAGGATCGGGGAAAAATTTCACTTCGATTTGGCGATACACTGCCAGCCTGTCTTGATGTTGGGTTTGATGTTGCTTTAGCTCAGCAAGGAGGATCTGCTTGGGCACTAAAAAACCAGCAAACACCTTTACCAACAGGTCATCTCGGAGTGGAGCCATGTTACCAGGTTCAGCCATCCAAAATTTCAGATACTCTGCACCTGCTTCTGTGACTTGAAAAATCTTTTTGTCAGGGCGATTTTGCTGATGCACCGTTTCGGAACTGAGTAAGCCTTGTTCTTCCAACTTGCTCAGTTCCCGATAAATCTGCTGGAAACTTGCTTGCCAGAAAAAACCCACAGAGCCTTCAAATTGTTTGCGAAGGTCGTAGCCACTGCAAGGTCTACCAAGGAGGGTTGCCAGAATTGCGTGAGATAACGCCATAAAACTTAGCACGAAGAGACTTGATTATTCAAATAGTTGACTATAATATTGTTTTATATTCAATTATTTGAATAGTATTTTAGTTGAATAATTTGGCGTCAACTAACCCTACCTTGAAACCGTTTAGGAGTAAACCCAATGCAGTATTCCATGTATCAGATCAATCTGCCAGAAAACCCAGAGGCTGTTGTTTTGTAAATGGTATTGTGGCGCGCGATCGCACAGGTTTTTTATGGATGTGGAAGAATCTGCTCTGGATAGGGAGTTCAACTGCCCAAGCAGAAGGCTGTGTGCAAATGAAAGGGGGAATTTGTAGCCCTAAGGAAGTGATCATGGTCAGTTATTGGCGTTCAGAGCAAGATCTAAAAGCATTCTTTCAAGGTGAACCGCATCGGCAAATGATACAATTTGTGCGCAAACACACCAACAGCCTCTGTTTATATAACGAGATGTATCACCCTAGGCAGAGTGGTAAGTACAGCCATGAACCCCAGGGGATGGCTATCCTCTATCCGTGATCCTCTTCAGACAGCCAAACCGATAGATTGACAAAAAACAGAGAATGAGAATTATGGAACAGACTAAACTCTACATGAAGAAAAGTTTGAATGGAGATGACTGAGCCATATTACCTCCTAAGGTTGCCTAGACTCTGTTAATTACAGCCTTTTTTCTGTGTCCACCTCTACTCCCGTTATTCATGACAGTCTCTGAGAACCGTCCCCATTTGCCACCCTCGTCGCGCGTTCTAACCTGGGTAGGTCTGATCTTGATTTTGACCTTCTTCTTGGATTTTCTGGTGCGTCTGACCTCCCCCCAAATGTCCAATATTGAACTACAGTTGACACTTCTAAACGACTTAGTTGATCGGGGAGTGATCCCTTTAATTGGTTTGGCATTGATGTATGCAGGCTTTTGGTTCCAGCGCTTTGCTAACGCTGCGGCCATTATCCCAGAGGCCGCAGCTAGTAAAGAAAGTTTAGCGGCTTGGCAAGATCCTAAGTTCTGGACTTTTGTCTTTGCTAGTCTTTTGGGACTGATGTTTGTGTTGATTATTCCCTTTCACTATGCCAGAACCGGGGATGTCATCCAAAAAGCCCTTGCTCAAGTCGAACAAGAGTGGACCGGGAATAAAACCAGCTTTGATCAGCAGATGAACCAGATCAAACTAGAGGAGCAGCAATGGCAGGCCATTAGCAAGGATCCAACCCAGTTGGATCAGTTGTTACAAAATCCTCAGCTTCCTCCTCAGCAAAAAACCATTTTGTCCCAGCTCAAACAAGATCCACAGGTGTTGAAGCAAAACGTCGATGCCCGTGTGCAGCAACTGCAACAGCAGCAAACTCAACTGACAACACAATTTACTGAGGCCGAAAAGAAAAAGGTAGAGGTACTCAAACGCTTAGACGGTGAACGCAGCATAACTCGCCTGAGAATAGGAATGAGGAGCGTGCTCTTAGCGGTTGGGTTTGTCAGTATCGGTTGGACAGGCTTGCGGGATGCTTCTCGATAAAACGGGTAGGTTGTCCCCGTGCTCAAAACAAGATTAAGTGGGTCAACCATACCTTTAACCCTAGGTTTGGGCGATAATGACTAACAGTTTTTAGCCAATTTTCCACCCCCATGACTTTGCAGGTAACATTAGCGCAACTCATCGATATCCTTGCTGCCCAACCACTATTTATCCCCAGTGAGAAATTACAACAGGGGGTGCAAGGGATAACCACCGATACGCGCAGCCTCAAGGCAGGTGAGATTTTCTTGGCTTTGCAGGGTGAGCAGTTTGATGGCCATCGTTTTGTGGAAATGGCCTTGCAACAGGGTGCGATCGCCACCATTGTTGATCACCCCCTTGACACTCCCCTTCCCCAACTTCAGGTTCAAGATACGCTAAAAGCCTATCAACGCCTAGGCCAGTGGTGGCGACAACAGTTTCAGATTCCGATTATTGCCATTACGGGTTCTGTCGGTAAAACCACCACCAAAGAACTGGTGGCTGCTGTCTTAGGCACAGCGGGTTCGGTTCTTAAAACCGCAGCCAACTACAATAACGAAATTGGCGTCCCTAAAACCTTGCTGGAATTGACTGCTGACCATGATTATGGCGTCATTGAAATGGGGATGCGCGGCTCCGGAGAAATTGCCGAACTCACCCAGATTGCCTGCCCAGATATCGGCGTGATCACGAATGTAGGCACAGCTCATATTGGCCGTTTAGGATCGAGAGAAGCCATTGCTAACGCTAAATGTGAACTGCTGGCTCAGATGCCCTCTGAGAGTTTAGCCATACTCAATGCCGATAATTCTCTCCTCATTGAAACTGCTAAAACGGTTTGGGATGGGCCGCTGATCACCTATGGTCTAGAATCGGGGGAGTTGCAAGGCACCCTGGTAGATGCCCAAACCTTGGTGGTGGAGGGAATGGAGTTTCCCTTGCCCCTGCCCGGTCAGCACAATGCTTTGAATTATCTGGCAGCTTTAGCGATCGCCCGCCATCTCCATCTCGATCTGACCCCTTTACAAGCGGGTCTCACTTTGGAATTGCCCCCAGGTCGGGCTCGCAAACTTGTCCTTCCCCAGGATGTGATTATTCTGGATGAAACCTACAACGCGGGTTTGGAATCGATGCAAGCGGCCCTCCAACTGTTAGCCCAAACCCCTGGTCAGCGGCATATTGCCGTTCTAGGGCCGATGAAGGAACTAGGAGACTATGCCCCACAGTTGCATCGCCAAGTTGGTCAGCTCGTGGAACAGCTCCACCTCGATCAACTCTTGATTTTAGATACAGGTTCAGAAGGAGCAGCCCTGGCAACAGGAGCTAACTCAGTGCCTACAGAGCAATTTACCAATCACCAAGATCTGATTGATTATTTGCAGGTACATATCCAAAGAGGCGATCGCCTGTTATTTAAAGCCTCCCATTCCGTCGGCTTGAATCGGGTGGTGGACGGCATCAGCCAACTTAAGGCTTAATAACCGACAGGTTATCCGCCAAAGCCTGACGCTGTGCAGCAATCAGCCTTTGAATCCCCACCTCTGCTAGATCGAGCATTTGATCTAACTGCTGACGTTTGAGCGTCCCTGATTCTGCGGTACCTTGTACTTCTAAGAGTTCTAGATCTTCAGTGGCGACAACATTCAAATCCACCGATGCGGCCACATCTTCTGGGTAATTGAGATCTAAAAAGGGTTGTCCCTGCAATAAGCCCACGGAGACGGCAGCGACCTGGTGACGAATGGGCGATTGCCCCAGTTCACCTTTGCTGATTAAGTGCTGCACAGCATCGGCCAGAGCCACAAATGCACCCGTGATCGCCGTGGTGCGCGTCCCCGCATCGGCTTGCAAGACATCCGCATCCACAATCAGGGTTCGCTCTCCTAAAACCTGTAAATCCAGAGCGGCTCGTAAACTGCGGCCAATCAAGCGCTGGATTTCTTGGGTGCGACCCGACAACTTCATTAATTCTCGTTGCTGTCGTTCTGGGGTTGCCCCTGGTAACATCCGATATTCAGCCGTTAACCAGCCCTGTCCAGAGCCTGCTAAAAATTTGGGCACCCTAAGCTCAGCAGAAACCGTACATAACACTTTGGTCTGACCACACTCCGCTAAGACGGACCCAGCCGCAAAGCGGGTATACTCACGTTGAAAGCGCAGAGGGCGCAGTTGATCCGGTTGACGACCATCAGGACGTTGCCAAGTCATATATGCCTATTCTCAGCGACAGTATATAGAAGGGACGGCATCCTAATTTCTAGAAGCCTGATTTCTAAGGGTAACCTTGTAAGCCCCAATCAGCATACCCTATTGACATCTTCCTCAACTCAAAACCCATCAATTGAGGGATCCTATGTTTGAACATGAACTTGATTTGGTCTATGCCGTGATAGAACTTGCCAATGCTAGGGCTGAGGCTGGAGGCTATGAGACAGAACGATTCCAATTCCCATCAAAACTAAACCTCTTTATGATGCGTTACCTACATGCACTTTTCTACCCTTGGCTACTGAGCAACCGCCATTCTCGTCAGAACGTATCGAGTGCCAGAACCAATAAGGGTATTACGCTTACTCAACAGGGTGTTAGCATTTTGACGACTAAACAGGTATAGAGCTATGATTAAGGCAAAGTCTCAAACTGACTCTAAGCGTAAGGTGTTGCTGTATCCCGGCGAGGATGGTTACTTCGTTGTTGAAGTACCGAGTTTGCCAGGGTGTATCACGCAGGGAAAGACTCGTGAAGAGGCTCTTGCCAATACTGAAGAGGCAATTGCTCTTTACGTTGAAGTTTTGCAAGATCGAGGTGAAATGATTCCAGATGATAGGGTTGAGGTCGTTCTGGTATGAGTAAACTGCCTATCATCTCAGGTACAGAATGTGTGGACGCGCTTGTTAGGCTTAATATAAGCCGATCACTCTCTTAGTAAAGCTCGAAATCCTGCCTGCTGAAAATGGGTATCGGCAGTCAGTGCGTCAATGATTCCTCGATCCTGCATCACGATGAATGATATACAGTCCACTAAACCCCATTCTTTGTCTTCTCGTTGCTTAAACAAATTGAATGCTAATCGGTATAGGCTGTTGGTTACTATAACGATTTCGACACTGGAATCAGTTTCGAGGGATTCCAAAAGTTCGATGGCTGCTGCTCTGTATCTTTGCTTAGAAAGCGCATTACCTATTTCTAGCAAGATTGCCTGAGTTGTCACTAGAGGGATTTTGTTAGTCTCAATTTGATTAGCAAGTTGAACAGCCTGTAAATGATTCTGATCAGTAACGGAAGATAACGCGATCGCAAAAGAAGTATCTAAAAAAAATTCAGTCATTATTAGAAAGAGTTTCTTCATACAAGTATTGGTCAATTTTTTCTGACCAATCAGGTTCGCCTTGTAACTTTAAAGACTGAGCAGTTTTAAGAAATGTTTTAGGTGGTTTTACTTCATTGGGCAAAACACTTTCGACAACAATCCGTACCCTCGTACCTGCGGCTAGGTTTAAAGGTACTTCTAGCTGAAGGGCTGTTCCATCAAATACGGCTTCGAGTTCTTGAGGCATTTTTTTCTAAAGGCTATAGATTGTTTTCAGTATAGCCTGACCTTTACCTTTGACCGCCAAGAGCAGCAACAGCTCTAATGATAGTGGGCAATAGTAAAAAAAGGTGCGTTACGCTTCATTTAGACACTCGACAAGATCGGCTGAAGACTGGAGTATCAATGTCCAATTGTGCGCCTAACAGATGGCAGCTCACCGGATGGTAGTGTAGTTTGAATCATAACTTGGCAGAGTAACGATCTGTTCTGAGTTCAGCCGCTTTATTATACCGTTCAGCAAAGTCCTGTTCCATAATCTATTCGCTCCTTTCACTGTAATATATATAGTTGGAATATGCTGTAATTTTTTTATTCTCACTTTTCATTAATGCTTACCAAGCTTGCTGTTTAGATCAATTATAGAATTAAAAATTCAACAATATTTTTGGGAATTAATGTGAAAAACTAATAGGCTATTACAGATAAAAACCCTATAGTTAGACAAGTGGCAGAATTATTCATTATGCAGTGTTTGGCTGTATATCTCAAAGCTTACGACAGATGAACAGATGTTTCGCTGTATATCTAAGCTAAATTGGATGATCTACAGCAAATCCGCCGTAGATCATCCTTATAATAGCGGATCTACCGTAAAGTTCCGCTGCTGAGGATAGGTATGTCATGGATAAAAGGCCAATTGAGGTAAGCCTAGGGTCTCATCCCAACCCATCATCAAATTCAGACATTGCACAGCTTGGCCCGCCTGCCCTTTCATTAAATTGTCGATCGCTGACATCACAATCACTCGCCCTGTGCGCTGGTCAACCTCGATACCCAGATAACAAAGATTAGTGCCAGTAGCCCACTTGGTTTGTGGATAAGTCCGACTGGGCAGCACTTTAACCCAGGGAGAACTACGATAAAAAGCCTTATAAATCGTGATCAAATCTTCTCGTACCAATCCTGGATCACGCATCGTCGCATAGACGGTGGCCAGAATCCCGCGAGTCATCGGTGCCAAATGGGGGGTAAACTGCACCATGACTTCTCGACCAGCGAGGTCACTACTCACCTGTTCAATCTCTGGAGTGTGGCGATGACGGGCAACTCCATAGGGGCAAACACTGTCATTTGCTTCTGCCAATAAAAGATGGGTTTTCGCTTGTCGCCCACCCCCAGAGGTCCCTGTTTTAGCATCAATAATGGCACTATTGGGTTCAATCAGTCCTTGTTTCAGCAGGGGCGCTAAGGCTAGCAAACTGGCCGTGGGGAAACATCCAGGGCAGCCAATCAACTGAGCCTGGGCAATGGTCTGCCGATACAGTTCCGGTAATCCATAGACCGCCGTAGTGGCAAGGTCGTGATCTTGACGCTCACTGCCATACCAATCTTCATAGGTTTTAAGGTTGGTAAACCGATAATCTGCGGAGAGATCTAGGACTTTGCAGCCGCGATTAATCAGTGCTGGCGTCATTTTGGCCGCTAAACCGTTCGGAAGTGCTAAAAAGACAACCTGAACCCGCTCAGCAACAGTTTCTAGGTCAATGCTTTCTATTTTGAGGGTCTGTTGATGACCTAAGTGGGGATACAGATCAGCAAAAGGGCGACCCGCACTGCTCTGTCCACCCAAATAAGCCACATGGACATGGGGGTGTTCCATAAATAGACGGACTAGTTGGACACCACCGTACCCAGACGCGCCAATAACGCCAACAGGAATGCCTTCCTGAGATCCTATATCCATTTTTCCTCAGCGGTTGGTGATCAAACCGTCAATGTCGTCTATGCTTCCCTAAAAAAGAGGCAATGATCGCGTTTGCTGCATTGTAGTACCAAACAGCAATCTAAGTGGATATTCCTCAGCAAAATGATCTTGTGCTAACTGGATGCTCAACCCTTTAGAATTAAGGAAAAGATGTTAAAAAGCGTTACGGTACCGTCACCTTGAACCCTCACACTGCCAAATCAGACACTTTCCAATTTGACTCAATTGCAGATGCCCTGGCTGAATTTAAAGCTGGACATGCCATTGTAGTGGTGGATGACGAAAACAGAGAAAACGAGGGCGATCTCATCTGTGCTGCCCAATTTGCAACGCCAGATATGATCAACTTCATGGCGGTTAATGCCCGCGGGCTCATTTGTCTAGCCATGACGGGTGAGCGTCTGGATGCCCTCGACTTGCCGCTGATGGTGACCCATAATACCGATAGTAATCAAACAGCTTTTACGGTCAGTATTGATGCCGCAACCCACTTAGGGGTCTCTACCGGCATTTCAGCCGAGGATCGCGCCCGCACTATTCAAGTTGCAGTCAATCCCGACTCATTATCCACAGATTTGCGGCGACCGGGGCATATTTTCCCGCTACGAGCCCGTCCCGGTGGGGTATTGCAACGCGCAGGCCATACGGAATCTGCCATTGATTTAACGCGGATGGCGGGACTTTATCCGGCGGGGGTGATCTGTGAAATTCAGAATGCCGATGGCTCGATGGCGCGGTTGCCAGAGTTAAAAGAGTATGCGCAAAAACATCACTTAAAATTTATTAGCATCGCCGATTTGATCAGTTATCGGCTCCAGCATGAGCGCTTTGTCCATCGAGAGACTGTGGCGGAGTTACCGACGGAATTTGGCCATTTTCAAATTTATGCTTATCGCAATCAACTAGACCAGACGGAGCATGTGGCTATTGTTAAAGGAGATCCAACTCAATTCAATCAGCAGTCGGTGATGGTGCGGATGCACTCTGAATGTCTGACGGGAGATGCCATTGGCTCACTGCGGTGTGATTGCCGAATGCAACTCCAGGCCGCCTTGAAGATGATTGAGAATGTCGGCCAGGGGGTTGTGGTGTATTTACGACAAGAAGGCCGAGGCATTGGACTTGTGAATAAGCTCAAAGCCTACTCGCTGCAAGATATGGGGTTGGATACGGTAGAAGCTAACGAAAAACTAGGTTTTCCGGCTGATTTGCGAAATTATGGGGTAGGAGCCCAAATTCTCAATGATTTAGGCATCCAGAAAATTCGCTTAATTACCAATAACCCCCGTAAAATAGCTGGACTGAAGGGCTATGGTCTAGAAGTCGTGGATCGAGTGCCTTTGTTGATTGAAGCTACCCCTTATAACACCTCCTATTTGAATACCAAAGCAGAAAAGCTGGGACACATGCTCCTGCAAACTTACTTACTGACGATCGCAATTCGTTGGCAAGATGAGCCGTTGGATATCACCCAACGCTATGATCGCTTGGAAAAACTGCGCCACTTAGCCGACAACCAACATCTGCTGCTGCAAGAAGAGGCTCGACCTGTGGCTATTGCTCTGTTTGAAGGTTCATCCCTGATTTGTCATTTAGGCTTAGATCAACCGAATGTTGCTGCACCAGATTGGTATCAACAAAAAAGCCATCCCTATTTAGAGGCAATAATGCGGATCCTCAAGAACTTGCAGGAATGGTCTACGCTGGCGAGTTATGAATTTTTGATCTCGTCTGGCAGCGATCCACTCAAAAATCTCCAAGTCAAGGTGGATCGGCAGGCGATCGCAATTGATCAACTCCCTCTCCCTGTCTGCCACGCCTTAGAATTGCAGACCATTTACAGCGTGTCGCGGGTATAGCTCCGTCGAATTGAGGTGTGATTGCCAGTATCGGCTACCGAGAAGAGGTCACCACCATCGGCACGCCGCCTTGGGGGGTAAAGGTAAGGCACTGATCGGCTAAAGCATGATTGCTATAATGCTTTTATAGATTAGGTTATAGAGCAATGAAATGTGTATATTGCGAGAGTGAGCGCGTCATCAAGAATGGAAAAGACCCAGCCTGTGGGCAAGTTATTCAGACATACCGTTGCAATGAATGCGGACGACGCTTCAACGAGCGTAGCGGAACCCCAATGGCAAGACTGCGAACCGCTCCAGAGGTAAT
>JAAUOM010000001.1:0-192500 GCA_012034865.1 Acaryochloris sp. CRU_2_0
CTGGAGTGAGGACGGATTCAATCATCTACTCATGCTTCGGGTTGCCTGGGTCAATGAACGCTTTGACTCCCTTTTCCCACATGTCATCATTCCGAAAACTATGGCATCCCCGATCCGTTAGATACGCCCGTATCTATATCTATCTCTCCTTAATTTAGTGCATTTCTATAGAGAATTGGTATGAGTTTGAGGTATTTGACGATCGCCTAGAAATTACATCGGCAGGGTCGATTCCTGCTGGGGTGGAGCGCGATAAGTTTTTTGCTGGTTACTCTACGCCCCGCAACAAAATTTTGATGCGAGTTTTTAGAGACCTGGATATTGTGGAATATCTGGGTTCTGGGATGCCACGTATTTTGAAGGCTTATCCCAAGGAGTCATTTATTTTTACAACAAATTTCATCCGCACGGTGTTTCCGATTTCACGGGAGGTATTGGAACTGGAGCGGGAATCAGTTAGTGAGCTTTTGAAGGTGATCGAGTTAGAGAAACAGCGGCTAGTGAAGGAAAAATCAAACTTCAGAAACCACTACCAAAATTTAGTCCAGAGGAAATGCATTATTCTCTACCTAACGGATGGACGTGGTCGAGACTTGAAGATATTGTTGATATTAGTAGTGGCGTTACTATAGGTCGAAAACTAAATGGGAAAGAGATAATTGTTTTACCATATCTCCGTGTTGCAAATGTCCAACGCGGATATCTAGATTTAGATGTGATAAAAGAGATTGAAATTGCTAAAGATGAAATTGAGAGATTTGAATTAAAAGAGAAAGATTTATTGATTACCGAAGGTGGAGACTGGGATAAAGTCGGTAGAACTGCAATTTGGAAAGCTGAAATTCCTCTCTGCATCCATCAAAATCACATTTTCAAAGCAAGATGTTTACTTGTAAAGCAAAATGAGCAATGGATCGAAAAGTACATGAATTCAACCATTGCTAGAGAATATTTTGCAAATGCGTCAAAACAAACAATAAACTTAGCATCAATCAATAAAACTCAGCTAAGGGGATGTCCAATTCCCCTTCCACCCCTCGCCGAACAACATCGCATCGTCGCTAAAGTCGATCAACTGATGGCACTGTGCGATCGTATAGAAGGGGCGATCGCAGCCGCCCAAGCCAAACAGACCGATCTGCTCAATGCAGTAATGGCTCAGGTGTAAAGGTAGGGCGATCGATCCACCACCCCGTCAGCGTTGAGCTGGGGCGATCGCGCCGATTGTAAAAGGTTTTTTGCCGATAGAGGAGATCCGCTCCGTCGCTATTAGGATTCCATGGCTCAGATGCTTGTGGGGATGTTCCCTGAAGCGTTAGGGTAATGGAGTTTCGATGACTATTGTTTTGCGATCGCAGGTACTTCCTTTGACTGCTACTCCTCACTCTTCTGAGCCTGTGCGCCAGCGCGGGTATCTGTTAACGGAACAGGTGAATCCCAACAGCCAAAACCTTGACCAGCTAACGGCTTTAGAGCTGGTGGATTTATTTAACCAAGAAGATCAATGCCTGATTGAGGCGATTGCAGCCGCGCGGGAACCCTTAGCGGCGGCGGTGGAGCAAACGGCTCAGGCCCTACGCCAAGGGGGACGCTTATTCTATCTGGGGGCGGGGACGAGTGGTCGTTTAGGGGTACTCGATGCCGCCGAATGTCCGCCGACGTTTTGTACACCACCGCAAATGGTGCAGGGAATTTTGGCTGGGGGGGAAGCGGCCTTGGTCAAAAGTTCAGAAGCCTTAGAAGATCGAGCTGAAGATGGCGCAGGGGCGATCTCAGATCATCAAATCTCATCCCTAGATGTGGTGGTGGGCATCACCGCTGGCGGGACGACTCCCTTTGTCCACGGCGCTTTGCAAGCAGCCCAAAAGCGGGGAGCCACTACGGTGTTTATCGCTTGTGTGCCAGCGGATCAAGTTGCTATCTCAGTGGATATTGATATCCGCCTACTCGTCGGCCCCGAAATTCTGGCTGGATCCACCCGACTTAAAGCGGGCAGTGTCACCAAGCTTGCCCTGAATATCATCTCGACGGGGGCAATGGTGCAACTGGGAAAGGTGTATGGCAATCGTATGGTAGATGTTTCCGTCACCAATAGTAAGTTGGAAGATCGAGCTGTCCGCATTATTTGTGATCTGACGGAGTTAACGAGGGCGGAAGCCGCAGAATTGCTAGATAAAAGCGATCGCAAAGTCAAATTAGCCCTACTTATGCATTGGACGGGTCTATCAGCCCAGCAAGGACAAGCCCTATTAGATGCTCACCAAGGCCACTTGCGGCAAGCCGTCCGCCATCATACGGCACCCTCACCTAAGTTCTAAGATTGGCATGCAGCGGCGATATTGGTCTACTCATCATCGTTAATTCGTCGTTACCTATAAATTTGCTATTTTAGAAGCAATAGTGGCTCGCCTCAATAATCAGCAATGGTTTATGAATGTCTTTGATACCTCCTTTTAGATCAGCATATTGCTCAGCGCCAGCAACAAGAAGAAGCAGAGCGCCAGAGTTTGCTGAAAACTGCGTTGTCTTGGCTCTCGGTTCATAGTCAAAACTTTGGAGTTCAAGAAGGCTTCTTGTTTGGCTCTATTACTCAAGCCAGACGTTTTCACCACGCTTCAGATGTTGATATTGCGGTTGAATCTCTCTCGCCAGGTAATCCATTTAGCCTGATCAGTACCCTCAGTACAGTCTTGGATCGGGAGGTTGATTTAGTTGCCCTTGACCAATGCCATTTTGCCGAGAAAATTCGCCACACAGGAATTGCATGGACTCAGAGCAACTCTTAATTCTGAAGGCTGAACTTCAAGGACAAATGCGTTTAATTGATCGCACTTTAAGTCGACTGCAAACACGCGCAAATCGAGGATTAGATGATCCTGCCCTACTCGATAGCATTGCTTACCAAATTCATAACCTCTATGGTTCTATCGAAGACCTGCTTAAACAAATTGCGATCAGGTTTGAAAACCGGATCAGTGAGACCTCAGGCTGGCACCGTTCTTTACTGCTGAGATTGAGTCAAGACATCCCTGGTGTTCGTCCCGCATTACTGAGTGAGGACACTTTTGATCTGCTGAATCGGTTACGGGGATTTAGGCATTTTTTTCGACATGCCTATGATAGTGAAATTGAGCCTAGTCAGCTCCAGGCTAACTTGCAGATTGCTTTGGCAGTGGTGCCCAAACTGCGAGAAGATGTTGAAAATTTTCTAGGTCAGCTCCAATTGGGTGTGGATGGATAGGTTCAGAACTCACGATGTGAAGATTAGAACTGAGGTGTATTTTTACTGCAACCAGGGACGACTCGCTTTCTCTAATGCGGCCACCTCATCCATTGTCAGAGACCAACCTAATGCACCCGCATTTTCGGTGGCCTGTTTTGCCGTTTTAGCACCGGGAATCGGGATCACTCCGTCTTGGGCAATTAACCAGTTGAGGGCCACTTGACTCATGGTTCGCCCATGCACCTCGGCCAATTGCTGGAGCAGATTAGTGACAGGAGCCAATTGCCGGAGTCCTTCGGGCTTGAACCGTCCATCCATGGTGCGTGCACCGGTGGGAGGGTGCTCTGGAGTATACTTACCTGTCAGTAAGCCTTGAGCCAAGGGGCTATAAGCCAAAATGGTGATATCCAACTCTCGAGCAGCCGCGATCAAGCCTTGAGTTTCAACTTGCCGAGTAATTAAAGAGTAACGCACCTGATTCACCGCCAGCGGTACATTGTAGGTCGCCAAAATCTGGTGTGCCTTCCGCATCTGCCCGACATCGTAATTACTGACACCCACGGCTTTGATCACCCCTTGCTGGACGGCGGTTGCCAAGGCTCCAAAAAGGGTTTCGTCACTCATTAAGAAGCTAAAAGGCCAATGCACTTGATAGAGTTCTATAGCCTCGGTTTGCAGGCGGTTTAGGCTATCTTGTATGGCTTGCAGCACTGCCTTGGCCGTTAGACGCCAGGGAACGGGGCCATACTTCGTGGCTAGGCAAACAGGGGAGTGACTGTCTTGTTGGAATTGTCCCAAGAGCCGTTCAGATTCCCCCCAGCCATAAATTTCGGCTGTATCAAATAAGATAATGCCTGCTTCTACAGCCGCGTGGAATGCAGCCGCTACCTCCGCCTGACCATATAAGGCTCCATAGCCCCAGAAGATGCGATCGCCCCAGGCCCAAGTGCCAATGCCTAAAGCAGGCACTTGCGGTCCGTTAGACCCCAGTGATTTAGTAATCATTTAAAACTTTCGTAATATTTCTACTTACAGTGTAATGATTAGTGTAATCAAAAGTCCTTGATTTAGGGTCATTGGCCAGCAAAAATCATCAAAAATTGAGTTGGAATTTTAGCAATTACCTAGCGTTAACTTGACGTTAGGAGTGTTTGTAACCTTGTCAGCATTTTCGTTTTTCCCTAAGAACTAGAAAAGCAGCGATGGTTTCACCCAGAATATGAGAATTAGAAGGCTTCTTCAAGAAATAGCTAGGTGATACCCCTAGAAATCAAAATCTTTTATTACAACTTGATCGCTTCGGTGAACGAAAGGTTTATGGTAAATCTGATAGTTGGTTGTCATATAGTTGGCATTGGCAATCAAACTTAGCTTTCTGCGTACTTGCAAGGGTGTAGAGGAAGTCTTTTAAAAAAATTTCCTTTCCTGTTTAGTTCCCTATTTCAGATATTAGACTTAGAGCTAGAAATCAATGAATGACGACTTCATAAGAACATTCACCTATGAATTGGGAGAGTCGGCTCCTACTTTACTGGGGGCATCTGCCTTGAATGACTCCATCAGAACATTTACCAATGAATTGGTAAAAGCCCTTCCCAATTTACTGGGCGCACTTGCATTTCTGATTATTGGCGTTATTGTTGCCTTTTTCTGCAAGTGGTTTGTCCTCGCAGTACTCTCCAAAACAAATCTCGATAACCGATTAGCCCGGTGGCTGTCTGGAACGAACGACTCCCAGGTAGCTGCCAATGTCGAGAAATGGATTGCCTCGGCGGCTTTCTGGATTGTGATGCTGTTTGCAGTAGTCGGTTTTTTACAGGCGTTGCAACTGAGATCCATTTCTGATCCCCTGACAAACCTGCTGGATCGCGTTTTAAGCTATTTGCCACAAATTGGCGGCGCGATCGTCTTAATGGGGGTGGCTTGGGTCTTAGCAACAATCGCAAAATTAGTGGTTGTGCGTGTCCTTCAATCCTTCTCCATTGATGAGCGCTTAAGGGCATCTGCAACGCCTACGGACACAGCAAGCCAACCCCCTGTCTCAATCAGTGACACTCTGGGCAATACCATTTATTGGTTTATTCTGCTGTTGTTCCTATTGCCCATTCTGGAGACTCTTAAACTGCAAGGGCCGCTCCAACCCGTGCAATCCATGGTTCAAGACATTTTGGCGGTGTTGCCCAATGTATTAGGGGCGATTCTGATTGGGGTCGCGGGTTGGTTCGTAGCTCGGATTGTGCGGATGATTGTTACCAACTTGCTAACGGCCAGTGGGGCAGATCGATGGGGTCAGCAATTGGGCTTAAGTCAAGCGATGGGCGGACAAGGGTTATCCACCATCGTCGGCAGCGTGGTCTATGTCTTTATTCTGATTCCGTTTGCGATCGCAGCCTTTCAAGCCCTAGGAATTGCTGCTATTTCCGAACCCGCTGTGGAAATGCTCCGGGATGTCCTCAAGGCTATTCCCAAAATCTTCACCGCAGCCGTGATTCTAGGAGTCGCCTACGTACTGGGCAAGATTGTGAGCAATCTAGTGGTAGGTTTGCTGACCAATTTCGGATTCAACAATGTCTTCCAATGGTTAGGGTTGCAAGTCGCGCAAGAACCCACAGACAGTGTCTCTGAACCTGAAGTGACGCCAACGATAACCCGGAAAACCCCCTCAGAGATTGCAGGTACGGTCGTTCTAGTTGGTATCATCTTTGTCTTTTTGATCCCTGCCACGGATGTCTTACAGTTTCAGCCGCTCACGGGCGTCATTACAGAACTGCTGCGTATCTTAGCTCAAGTTTTAGTGGGTATCTTAGTCTTTGGCATCGGTTTATATCTTGCCAATTTGACCTTTAACTTGATCTCAAGCTCTGGGGGAGCCCAAGCTCGACTCGTGGCTCAAGCTGCGCGGGTGGCCATTATCGCCTTGGTTTCTGCCATGGCTCTCCAGCAAATGGGCATTGCCACCAATATTGTCAACCTGGCCTTTGGCTTATTACTGGGTGCGATTGCTGTTGCCTTAGCTCTGGCCTTCGGTTTCGGTAGTATGGATGTTGCCGGAGAACAAGTTCGCAAATGGTTGCGCGATTTTGAAGCCAGAGAATAGTCTCAGAGCTTAATTCTGCTGGCTGAGCGATCACCCAACAAGAGCCAGTTGATTTCCTATAGACTAATGTGTACATACACCTTTGATTTCTGTTGTAGCCTCTGCATTGACCCCCTAGCCCTCCAATTTTTGGGGGAAATCGCCAAAATCTTGACTTTCTTCTCCCTTTCTTGAATGCCCCTCAGGGCTATAGATTGAGGGTTCGGGGGGCTAGTGCAAAGTCTTTTGGTTTTTTCAAGACTTGCATGTACACCATAGCCTTACCAATGGGAGGGCTGGAGTGGAGTCATGCATTGATCACGCAATTCGTTTGCCCATGAAACAAAATTCTTTGACGGTGTTGTCGATTGTGGCACTTAGCTCAACCCTTTTGCTGTCTTGTGCCAGACACAATCCCTTGACAGGACAAAGTAATGGCTCTCCTGCCAACACCAAAGCAGAAGATTCCTTGACACTCACCTCTTTCCAGCAGATTCAAGGCACACCGTATCTCCTAGCCCAACTGAGCGAACAAGATCCTGAATCAAGGTTGTCGTCTTATGAATCCAGCGACAGAATTGGCCAAACTCGTAATCTCGTCTTCCTCAACGCCAACTCGCTCACTTCCCATCGATTATTCCAGACCAATACCTTCGTGATTCTCAATACGACACAGTATACCCATCAGAAAACTAAAGTCGATGGTCAACCCACACCAACGACCAGTGAAGGTGTAACTCAATGGATCGTCTATCAGGTTCTCAAACAAGACACCAATGGCAATGGGCAGCTTGATCAAACGGATCACCGAACCATTGGTATATCAGATGCCGCTGGCCAGGGATATACAGAGGTGTTAACGGGTGTCAGCCAATTCTTCGGAGAGACGATGGCTGAATCAGGAAAACTGGTGCTGGTGTACACCCAAGATGGCGTCAAACGGGTCAGCATCGTGGATTTGAAAAGTCGAAGGATCGCGGTGACCAAAGCGATGGTCAATCTGGGTGTGAGCAGTCAATGAGCTAGAACTCTGCACTCAAGGGTGTCCTAGGGAAGGGAATGACATCACGAATATTGGCCATCCCCGTCATAAACTGCACTAAACGTTCAAAGCCTAGACCAAAACCAGCATGGGGAACGGTGCCATAACGCCGCAGATCAAGATACCACCAGTAATCTTCCACCGAAAGTCCTTGGGCTTGAATCCGCTGCTCTAGCAAGTCCAAACGTTCTTCTCGCTGAGAACCGCCAATAATTTCGCCAATTTTCGGTACCAAGATATCCATCGCTGCCACGGTTTTAGCGTCATCATTTATTCGCATATAAAATGCTTTGATCTGCTTGGGATAATTAGAGACAATCACAGGCTTTTTGCAGATCTCTTCGCAGAGATAGCGTTCGTGTTCCGATTGTAAGTCCAGTCCCCACTCTACAGGAAACTTAAATTTGTGACTTGTTTTTTGTAATTGGGTAATCGCGTCGGTATAGGCCATCCGCTCAAATTCACGGTTAATGATCGTGTCGGCTGTTGTCAATACCGATGAATCAATGCGTTGGTTAAAAAACTCAAAATCTTCAGGGCAGCGTTCTAAAACTGCCTGAAAAATAGATTTGAGAAATGCCTCAGCCAGATCCATGTCCCCTGACAAATCACAAAAAGCTACCTCCGGTTCCACCATCCAGAATTCTGCTAAATGTCTAGAGGTATTGGAATTCTCAGCTCTAAAGGTGGGTCCAAAGGTATAGACATTACAAAACGCAGAGGCCATAATTTCGGCTTCCAATTGCCCACTCACGGTTAGATAGGTCGGTTTGCCAAAAAAGTCTTGACTATAATCAACGCTTTGATCGTCTGTTAGGGGCACTTGCTGTAGATCGAAATGGGTGACGGCCAATTGCTCCCCTGCCCCTTCACAGTCGCTGGTTGTGATGATGGGCGTGTGAATCCACAGAAACCCCCGCTCTTGGAAAAATTGATGGATTGCGGCTGAGCAGGCATTGCGGACTCGAAAGACTGCGCCTAAGGTATTGGTGCGCGATCGCAAATGGGCAATCGATCGCAAAAACTCAAAAGAATGCCGTTTCTTTTGCAACGGATAGGTCTGGGGATCTGCTGTTCCCCAGATCTGCACCCTAGAGGCTTGCAGCTCAATCCGCTGATTTTTGCCCTCAGAGGCAACGATTTCTCCACCTATAGAGACCGAAGTGCCCGTATTCAGTAATTTGAGAACCTGATCATAATCCGGTAATGCTGGGTTGAGTACCACTTGCAACCCCTGCAATGCAGAACCATCATTAACCTCTACAAAGGAAAAATCCTTTAACTCCCGTTTCGTTCGCACCCAGCCCTGTACATGAACCGTTTCACCTGGTTGTCCTTGACGGAGTAGCTCAATAATGCGTCTTGTTTCCATCCACCCAATGTCACTTTATGGATTACAGTCACTGTCATCAGTCTAATCTGCTCACACACTAGCGCATATCGTTAACAGCTTGACCATCCTCAACCACTATCGAATGTTCAGGCCGCTCAAATCAGTAGAAAATTGCCAGATCAACCCCCCATATGCCAGATTAGTGACGGTTAGAAACATCACTCCATCATAAAACGTCCATCTATAGGCGATCGTTTATAATTGTTTTTTCCTAGAGTATTTCAATCATCAGGGTTGTTAGATATTATGATTCGCCCTCTCCAGTCCGCCGCTCTCATCACCATTGCAGCCGCTATGTATCCCCTGACTGCTGTGGCTCAGGTTCCCCCTTCAGGGCTGCGAGAGAATCCCACCCCCCTGGCACCAACAACACCCACCAGTACCACTGAAGCAGGGGATGCCTTAGTCAATGAACAAGCTTATGTATTAGGGCCAGGGGATGAAATCCAACTCACCATGTTTGGTCAACCTGATCTATTTCCTAAGGACTCTAACTATGTCGTTCTAGTCGATGGCACAGTCAGTTTGCCTTTAATTGGTCGAGTGCCTGTTGCGGGTCGCTCTTTGAGTCAAGCAGAAAGAGACATCGCCTTACGCTATACCCGACTGTATAAGCGTCCCTACATCACGATTGTCTTGACCAAGGCGCGCATCGTCACCTTAGCAGTGACGGGTGAGGTCAGACGTCCTGGAACCTATCCCGTGGAATCTCCTACCCAAATTCCCACAGTTACCCAGTTAATCCAACTTGCTGGTGGTACATCCCAATCCGCAGATTTGAGCCAAATTAAGGTTCGTCGTCCTCAACTCAATGGCCCAGATCAAGTCATCAACGTGAATCTTCTCAAACTTCTCAAAGAAGGAGACCTCAGCCAAAATTTGGAGTTGCGAGATAAAGATACGGTTATTATCCCCGCCACCACAGCAATGGATTTTGCTAACTCTTTACTGATCAGCAATGCCAGTTTCTCTGCCAATCGGTCAGAACCCCTCAATATCGCCATTATTGGTGAAGTGTATCGGCCTGGACCCCATACCATCCGACCCGGCAGTGCTGATGTGAAAGCAGCAGGAACCCTCGGGGAAGAAAGAGCGCAATCTACAGAACTCCCCACCGTTACCCAAGCCATTCAAACCGCTGGTGGCATCAGGCCTGAAGCTGACATCCGCAAAGTCCAAATTCTCCGCCGCCCTCATAATGGTTCGCAACAAGCTATTGATATTGATCTGTGGAAACTCCTCAAAGAAGGTGATCTTTCTCAAGATGTTGCCCTGCAAGCAGGCGATACGATCGTTGTTCCCAAAGCCAAGGGATTGACTCCTGCTGAAATCACGGAGCTTGCCACGGTTAGCTTTGCCCCAGCCACCATTGATGTCAATGTTGTGGGAGAAGTCAAGAAGCCCGGTGTGGTCAAAATCCAACCAAACACCCCCCTCAATACCGCTATGCTGGCTGCAGGGGGTTTTGACGATTCCAGAGCCAACAAGAGTAAAGTGAAACTGATCCGGCTCAACCTTGATGGTACCGTCACCCAAAGGGAGATTAAGATTGACTTTGATCAACCCGTCAATGATAAGACCAATCCTGCCCTGCGGAACAACGATGTGGTTGTTGTCGGTCGTTCTGGCCTCACTAAGTTTGGGGATGGGCTCCGGAACGTATTAGCCCCGTTTACAAGTACTTTTGGTATATTGAGAATCTTGGGCTTGTAAATTAGTAATCTCAGCTTCTGTTGGATGTATTCAGAGCATGGATAGAGAACAGCAGTCCAGTAAAAGTACCTAACTTCCTCTCTAGCCATAAAATTCATCAAAGCTTATGTTTCCTGGCAACAGGATCTCAACCAGGTTGCTGTTTTTGTTGAAGTTTCTGCTGAATAGACAGCAAAGGGCGCGGTTGCCCGATATGATTGTTGGCAACATTCATAGGATCGGTCAGTATGCGAATTCTTTTCGTGGCAGCAGAAGTTGCTCCTTTTGCCAAAGTGGGCGGTATGGCAGATGTCGTTGGGGCACTTCCTTCTGTCCTGCGACGGATGGGGCATGATGTGCGCGTTTTTATGCCTTACTATGGGTTTCTCTTAGACAAAATTGCTATTCCTCAAAAACCGATCTGGTCTGGAGCGGCGATGTTTGAAGACTTTACCGTCTTCGAAACCACTATCCCTAAGAGTGATGTTCCTCTGTATTTATTTAAACACCCCACCTTTTCTCCCCGGTATATCTATGGGGGTGAGAATGAAGATTGGCGATTTACCTTCTTTGCCAATGGTGCAGCGGAATTTTGTTGGAATTATTGGAAGCCCCAAATCGTCCACTGCCACGACTGGCATACGGGGATGATACCGGTTTGGATGCATCAATCCCCTGATATAGCTACCGTATTCACCATCCATAATTTAGGCTATCAGGGGCCATGGCGCTGGCGGCTAGAACAAATCACTTGGTGTCCGTGGTATATGCAGGGCCACAATACCATGGCCGCAGCGGTACAATTTGCAGATCGGGTGAATACTGTCTCTCCGACCTATGCTCAGCAGATACAAACCCCAGCCTATGGAGAAACCTTGGAAGGATTAATGTCTTTTATCGGTGGCAAACTGGTGGGGATTTTGAATGGCATTGATGTGCAGTCCTTTGATCCCTCTACGGACACCAAGATCTCTCAAAACTACACCGCTGCCACCTTGGATAAACGGCTAGCTAATAAAATTGCGCTGCAAGAGGAACTGGGTTTAGAAGTTAACTCTCAAGTATTTTTAGTCGGTATGATTGCCCGTCTAGTCGAGCAAAAAGGTCTAGATTTAGTTCTTCAAGTTCTAGAGCGATTCATGGCCTATACTGATGCCCAATTTGTATTGCTGGGAACCGGCGATCGCTATTATGAAACCCAAATGTGGGAGATCGCTTCACGATTGAGTGGGCGTATGTCAACTCAGTTGCTGTATAACCCTGGCCTATCCAGGCGAATATACGCTGGAGCAGATGCTTTTTTAATGCCCAGTCGCTATGAACCCTGTGGAATTAGCCAAATGCTAGCTCTGCGATACGGTTGTATCCCGATCGTCCGTCGCACAGGGGGATTAGTTGATACTGTTTCTCACCATGATCCCAAAACCCAGACTGGAACAGGCTATTGTTTCGATCGCTATGAACCTTTAGATCTCTATACCTGTTTGGTCAGAGCTTGGGAAGGCTTTCATTATCAAGAGGCTTGGCAGCAACTGCAACAACGAGGCATGAGGGTTGATTTTAGCTGGGACAAATCGGCTCAGGAGTATCATAAGATGTATCATCAGCTTTGCGGTTTGTCTCCTGAAACAGACTTCAAGTAATACTCACAGGATAAAGATTTGGTATCGTTTTAGTTGATCAATATGACATCAAAGGGGGCTGGACGTCGGTTCTTATGAGACAATGCAATAGGAATCCAATCCACCACTCAATAGAGCGACATAAACTGTTTATTTCCAATCTCTGAGTTTTACTATGACCATTTACATTGGCAATCTGTCTTATCAGGCGACCGAAAATGATGTCCGTGAAGTGTTTACTGAGTATGGCACGGTTAAACGGGTTGTTCTCCCTGTTGATCGGGAAACGGGCAGAATGCGCGGTTTTGCTTTTGTGGAAATGGCAGAAGACAATGATGAAGAGACTGCCATTGCTGATCTCGATGGTGCTGAATGGATGGGACGTCAACTCAAGGTTAATAAGGCTAAGCCGCGAGATCGCTAATCCATCGAAGGATAGTGTATATCTAGATAGAAATCTAACATCATTAAAAATTTCACGGTTTTTTAATGATATTCAACAATTTATACAGCAAAATTCTTAAGGAAATCTATTGAAGTGGGTCATTGGCTTCGATAGATTCTTACAATAGAAAGGGGTGATATAACTCACCCCCATTAGTCTGAATTCTGTATCAAATAAACTCGCTTGCAGGTAGATTTCCTCGCGTGCAATTTTAAGAAACCTTAGCCGCTTCTGGCCATTCAAGCATTTTGGGTTCTTCCTTGTGGCTAGAAACTGAAGTGAACGCTTCATCTTCACCCAGGAAATGTGTGGAGGCACTAACACTCTGGTGTAAGCGGAGGCGATAGCAAGGGATCGTATCCGATAAAATGGCACTCGCCATCATTCCCGTATGGATCTCCAACTGAGCTTCAGGCAAAGATTCAAACATTAGCCGTTGTCCCGGAAAGACCACCCGCTCAAAGTACCAATTCGGAATATTAGTAATGCGGGCAATTTGGATCTTGCTGGTGGCATTGACGTAACAGCAGACAATCTGGTCTGAATCTTTACGAGGGAGGGGATCAATAACTTGTGTCATGGCAAGGTATAGGAATGAATTTGAAGATCGTATTTTTTAAGGGTATTTAACTCATGTTTAAGCTAACATTCTTTGATCCCGAAGCGCTGTAAATCTGGCTACTTATTCTGTTGACTCATCTAGAAAAACATAGATATTTATATTCTCTTAAGGTTTAACTGCTGGGGATCAAAATGGGATCAGAGGATCAGAAAAGTCTATTTTAGACTAAGAATGCAGGGGTTCACTTTAGGGGACAATTTCAGAAAGCGCCTGATCACCCACTCTCAACCCGTCGGTACTATGATTAAGATATATAACTCAAATCTTTTGCTTCGCAGCCCTTAACTTTATGTCAAGGTGTGATGAATTATCCCCGCATTCTCTACATTCGCCTTCCCTGCAATCCCATTTTTCCCTTGGGTGTGGTTTATCTAGCGGATCATATTCATAAATGTTTGCCTGAAGTTGAGCAACGTATTTTTGATTTGGGGGCTGTGCCCCCTTTAGATTTCAAGCGGGCTTTAGATCGATGCATTGATGAGTTTCAACCCCAGCTGCTCGTTTTTTCCTGGCGAGATATTCAAATTTACGCTCCGGTAGGGGGCAGAGGCGGCAATCCCCTTCAACATGCTTTTGAGCTTTATTATGGTAAAAATCTGTGGACAAAGATCAAAGGCGCAGTGGGGGGATTGAGAGTTTTTATCGCCTATTATGCGGAATTATGGCGAAATTTAGGTCTCATTAATAGAGGGCTACGGCGAGCACAACGATACCATCGTCATCCGCAACTAATTGTGGGGGGAGGGGCTGTCAGTGTGTTTTATGAACAACTGGGTAATCAACTCCCCCATAGCACGATTGTTTCTGTGGGAGAAGGGGAAGTTCTCTTAGAAAAAGTGCTGACGGGTCAAGACTTTGAAGATGAACGCTGCTATGTGGTGGGTGAGCGACAGCCGCGCGATCGCCTGATCCATGAGTGGCCAGCCCCAATCGAAAAAACGGCCTGCGATTACACCTACATTCAAAGCATCTGGCCTGAATTTGCCTATTATTTTGAGTCCCAAGATTTCTATGTAGGCGTGCAAACCAAACGGGGTTGCCCCCATAACTGTTGCTACTGTGTTTACACCGTCATTGAAGGCAAGCGGGTGCGGGTGAATCCTGCCGACGAAGTGGTAGCCGAGATCCAACAGCTCTACAATCGCGGGATTCGCAACTTCTGGTTTACCGATGCTCAATTTATTCCGGCTCGCCGGTACATCCCCGATGCTATTGAACTCCTGCAAAAAATTGTAGATGCAGGTCTGACAGATATTCACTGGGCTGCCTATATTCGGGCTGACAATCTCACCCCCGAACTCTGTGACCTAATGGTGAAAACGGGGATGAACTATTTTGAGATTGGGATCACCAGCGGGTCCCAAGAGTTAGTGCGCAAAATGCGGATGGGATACAATCTGCGGACTGTGCTAGAGAATTGCCGAGATCTGAAGGCGGCAGGCTTTAATGATCTCGTTTCGGTCAATTATTCTTTTAATGTCATTGATGAGCGCCCAGAAACCATTCGCCAGACCATCGCCTATCATCGCGAATTGGAAAAGATTTTTGGTGCACAGAAGGTAGAACCCGCGATCTTCTTTATTGGGTTACAGCCCCATACCCATCTAGAAGAATATGCCTTTAAAAATCAGATTTTGCAGCCCGGTTATAATCCCATGAGCTTGATGCCCTGGACTGCCAAAAATTGCTGTGGAACCCAGAACCGATGGGATCAGTGTTTGGAGAAGTCTGCTTGCAAGCTTGGCAGCAAAACCCCAAGGATTTCGGTCGTGCAGTCATGGATATCTTGGAACAACAGTTTGGCTGTTCCTCTTTAACCGAAGCCCTGAGTGCCACTCTTGAGTCTCAACCCCAAGGTTTGGCTGCGGCCAGCCCCTAGAAGTGGAGGATAGGGTGATCTTGGGTCTAGAGAGGGGAGATCGCCATCACTACCTACAAAACCATCACAGATGGAATAGATGACTCACCCCCTAGCTCTGAAAACTTAGCTCAACAAAAAACCTCACCCTATTAAAGTAAGGTGAGGAATAGGCAATAGCACATCTACTCTGACTATCACAGGTACAGAGTTAGCCTTAGTCTTTTACCATTTCTGGGCAACATATTCCGCTAAGTCAAGCACCCGTTGGCTATAGCCCCATTCATTGTCGTACCAAGCCACCACCTTAATCATATTGCCTCCCATGGTCATCGTTAAAGACGCATCCACAATGGAAGAGGCATCATTCCCCTTGAAATCGCCTGAAACAAGGGGTTCCTCATTCACTTCAATGATCCCTTTCATTGAGCTTTCAGCAGCTTGCTTAAGGGCATTATTAACGGATTCAGCAATGGCAGGTTTCTCAGTCTGAGCCACAAAGTCGCAAACGGAAACATTCGGCGTTGGCACTCGCAGAGCAATCCCATTGAGTTTGCCTTGTAGCTCAGGAATAACCGTCCCCACTGCTTTAGCTGCGCCAGTTGAGGTCGGAACAATATTGACCGCTGCGGCTCTTGCCCGACGAAGATCTCGGTGACTAGCATCTAGAATGCGTTGATCCCCGGTATAGCTATGGGTGGTTGTCATCAAACCATGGACAATGCCAAAGTGTTCATGCAGCACCTTAACAATCGGTGCTAGACAATTGGTTGTACAACTGGCGTTGCTCAAAATTGCTTCGCTTGGATCGTAGGTCTCGTGGTTGACTCCCACCACATACATCCCTACTCCCCCTTTACCTGGAGCGGTAATCAGAACCTTCTTGGCACCAGCTTCTAAATGCTTGCCTGCCCCTTCCTTCGTCACAAATACCCCTGTGGATTCAATCACCAGATCGATATCCCATTCCTTCCAAGGCAAGTTAGCAGGGTTGCGATCAGAGGTGCATTTGATAACTTTGCCATTGGCGACAATGGTATTATCAACCGCCTGAATATCCGCATCTAAGCGACCCAGCATAGAGTCGTATCTCAACAGGTGGGCATTTGTTTTGGGGTCAGAAGTATCATTTAAACCGACAATCTCAATATTACTGCTGGGTCTAAGCAGCCAGCACCGCATAAAATTCCGTCCAATTCTCCCGAACCCGTTGATCGCTACTCTAATCACTGCGTCTTATCCTTTATTCAATTAATAATCTACCTTCAAGCCAGTAGTGACCCTCAATCATCATATCGTACAAGATAGCCGTATTCTCAAGGACGTCCTTGCAGGGCAATATAATTCCCAAGCTAAACTGTTACAGTTGTCTAGGGAGTTTGGCTGAACTCTTCAGCTAATCTTTTTGAGGAATTTCATCTTTTTGCGGACAGTTCTCCCACAAGTGTGTTGTTTGTCGCAGACTGGTAAAATCGCCATTGCCTAAAATCAGGTGATCGAGGAGCGGAATACCTAAAATTTGGGCTCCCACTAGAAGTTGCTGTGTCAGTTCCAGATCTTCAGGGCTGGGATCAATGTGGCCGGAAGGATGATTGTGAGCGATAATTGCGCGAGTTGCGCCCTGCCGAATAATTTCACGAAAAATATCGCGGGGGTGGGCCAGGGTTTCGGTTGCCGTCCCAATGCTAATCACCTGGGTGCCTAACAATCGGTGTTTGACATCTAGTAACAAGACCGCGAAACGCTCTTGGGTTTGCCACATCAGCTCCCCAGCTAAGGCGGCAGCAGCCACAGCAGGATCGTCAATGATCGTCTTTTCTGGGGGTCGAGATTGACAAACTCTTTTGCCAAGTTCAATGGCAGCGAGTATCGTTGTGGCTTTGGCAGGACCAATTCCTGAAATTTGGGTCAGTTCGGCTGCACTCACATCTCGCAGCACCATCAATGGATCTTGTTGATGTTCACTAAACTGTTGGAGGATATGTTGACCCAGGCCGATCGCAGATAATTTCCCCGGCCCCTGTCCTGTCCCTAATAAAATAGCTAATAATTCTGCGTGGGTTAAATACTTGGCTCCCTGTGCTAGGAGCCGTTCTCGTGGGCGATCGCTGGCTGGTAAATCTAGAATGCGTAGACTGTAGGTCATAGTTGGGCGACGAATAGGCTCCTTTATTTAGCCGCAAAGTAGGGACTGATCAAATTGCACTCTATATTTAGTACGCCCACTTTGCTGGCTGGCCCCAACAAATACAGATTAGGGTTTGGATACTGCCCCTGTCCGACAATCCCGCAGCCAAGCGCGAATGGCCGTCGCCAATTTGCCTTGACTGGTGTCTTGGGGGGGTAAGGGAGGGCCTATCTGCGGATAAGAGCCTTGAATGGAGAACAACATAACAAACCGCCACCCCTGCTTACTAGGAACTAAGAAGAGCCAATGGTACTCTTGATATTCGCGGATTTGAGTGCGAGAGTTGCTGATGGGCTTCTGGCTAGGGGAAAAGCGTTGTCTGTGCTGTTGTTCTGCCAGCCGATTCTCGTAACGCCGTACCAAGGTGGTAAAAAACACCTGCTGAGGTTGAGTGCCAGGGAGAGGGGTTACAGCAGAGGGTAAGGGAATAGGGCTTAAGGGTAGAGGCTCAAATTCCGGTTTGCCTGCTACGAGTAGATAGCTGTGGGGAATGCCTAAGCGAGTACTAATGCGATTAGTATAACTGGGTAAGTCCAAGAGTAAATGCTGGACTAGGGGTTGGAACTGTTGGGGACAGCCTGGGCGGGTGGCAGGAAACTTTTGCTGCACGATGCGTTGAGGTCGCCGTTCCACACTTAGACTAGGGAGATTAGGGGTAAAGCAGGTCAACAGACACAAACTCAATACCAGAGTTGGCAAACGCTGCGGGTAGGTTACGCCCAGGGTAAGAGGGAAACCAGGGATCTGGATCTGGGGCATGGGTAATGGGTTGGTCAATTACGAGATAGTTTACCCCTGCCTGGAGAACAACCCTAGGGATTAATGTCCGTTTCTGGTCCTCTGTTGGCGTACCTTAAGATCGGTTTCTTGGGCAAACTAAGGAAAAATCAACCCTACACACTTGGCGCAATGAGCTGCAATGCGTTGAGTCATTGATAAGCTAAAATTGCAATTGCTTCTTTACTCTACTGCTCTGGGAATCGGGAGTGGACGACTAGTCGCTAAAAGGGAATGTAAATGAACAACATTGCCAATCACAGCAACGGCAGGGGCTTCAAATTCAGCCGCTGCCATCTGTGCCAGAATGGTCGCTAAGGTACCAATCAGTTCTTGTTGATCGGGACGGGTTCCCCAACGCACCAAAGCAATGGGCGTATCTGGGTCTTTACCCGCTGCTTGCAATTCTGCCAAAATATGGGGCAAATTGTGAACCCCCATGTAGATAACTAGGGTTTCCGATGCCGTTGCTATTGCTTGCCAGTTCACCTGAGGGTGATATTTATCCACCGATTCATGCCCCGTCACAAAGGTGACTGAAGAACTATAGTTGCGGTGGGTGACCGGAATGCCTGCATAGGCAGGGGCGGCGATGCCAGCGGTAATTCCTGGCACAATTTCAACAGAGATGCCTGCTTGAATTAAATCTTCCATTTCTTCGCCCCCCCGACCAAACACAAAGGGATCTCCGCCCTTGAGTCGCACCACGACAGGATGGGACTGAGCCTTGTTGATTAAGAGTTGGGTGATTTCTGTCTGGAGCAGGGAGTGACGGCCTCGTCGTTTGCCGGCATGAATCCGCTCCGCTTGGGGATTAATCATGGCTAGAATTTCTGGGCTGACGAGGGCATCGTAGAGGATGACGTCGGCACATTCTAAGAGGGTTTTACCCTTCAAGGTCAACAAGCCTGGATCTCCTGGCCCTGCCCCCACAAGATAGACTTTCCCAAGCCAATGAGTTTTCCCAAGACAATCAGCTTGTGCCTCTGGGGAATCAAGGGTCATAGATCACCTAAAGAAGAACAAGAAAGCCATCAAGCAGATATTAAATCTTGGATTAAAGTTACAAGCCCAGGATTAGGTTGTAAAGGTGAAGATAGGATAAATGAATGTGTTTAAAATCACATTCTAACCGATGGATCTCTTGAGAAATGGCATCTATGATACTTCCTGTAAACAGAAAATAGGGTTTAATGCCGACCCTGACGCCCCTTTGAGTCGCCATTGCTGCAACTTGTTGGCGCAAGCTGGGCGGCACAGACCAATAGGCACAATTCGCACCGAGGTGGTTGGCTAAGTGTTGGATCGGAGTATTTCCCCCCGGATGGCGACTGCCGTGGGCTAGTAAAATCCAGTGGTCAACTTGATCCGGGGGCATTCCCTCTCTTAAGAGATCTACCATAGCAGGGTGACTGCCGAGGTGCGATCGCACCACCATCTGTAAACGTGCATCTAAATGGTGGTGGACAGTGGCCACCACAGCGGGGATATCCACCTGCACATGGACACCGGGATGCAGAAATAACGGCAAAATTGTTAACTGCTCAATATTCTGCTCGATCAACTGCTTGCCCCAGGTACACAGTTGTTGTTCTAGGGGAATGGAGCCAAATTCTAGAGTGCCGATTTGCAGGAGAGGCATTTGATCGGATTGCTGGATTAACGCACGGCGAAGGAACTCACCCAATTGCTGAAAGGCTTGGTGCGATCGCGGATCTCGACTGCCATGGGCAACCAAAAAATAAGCAGAGTGAGGACTCAAGATTCAGTAAACCCTTCTCATGTAGGCAAATTACAAAGGCAACGCCTCCGATGGCAAAGGCTCAGGTAAGCTGGGTTTTTTGTCCACCGCTTGCCCATATTCCACAACAATTTGCCGAAATTCATCGCCTTCCAGGGTTTCTTGTTCCAGGAGGATCTCCACTAGCTTATCCACCAAATTGCGATTTTCCCGCAGCATCCGCCGAGCTTTCTCATAACAATGCATGACGATTTCTCGGACTTTTCGATCAATTTGCACCGCCATTTCTTGAGAATATTCAGCTCGATTAGCCCAATCTCCCCCTAAAAAGACATCACCGCTCTCACTTTCTAGAGCGACATAGCCCAAATCAGACATACCGAGCTGGGTTACCATTTCTCGGGTTAAGTTGGCAACATTCTTGAGATCACTGCTGGCACCAATCGTGACTTCGGCATCGCCAAACACTTCGACTTCAGCCGCACGTCCGCCCAATAGAATCGTAATTTGATCTAAAAGCCACGCCCGAGTATACAAGCCACTATCGACCCGCTCTTCATTATAGATGGGCTGGGAAAAGCCCCCAATTCCACCAGAACGAGGCAAAATCGTCACCTTATTCAGGGGATCGGCGTCTTTTAGTAAAGTCTCTAGCAAGGCATGGCCGACCTCATGGTAGGCAATCAGCCATTTCTTCTTACTGTCCAAATGCGGAGCCATCGCCAGACCGATGGTGATCCGATCAATGGCATCATCCACTTCTAGATCAGTGATCACCTCTTTGCGACGACGGGCTGTCAAGATGGCCGCCTCATTTAAGAGATTCGCTAAGGCTGCCCCGGAAAACCAGGTGTGCGGCGAGCAATGGCTTCCAAAGACACTTGAGGAGACAGTTTTTTCTCTCGACTATGCACCTCTAAAATACCCAGACGCCCTGTGAACGTCGGTAAATCAACCGTGATCTGGCGATCAAAGCGACCCGGTCTCAGTAAGGCTGTATCTAAAATATCCGGGCGATTCGTGGCAGCAATGACAATAATGCCAGAGTTGCCTTCAAACCCATCCATTTCCGTGAGCAATTGATTTAGGGTTTGTTCGCGCTCGTCATTTCCGCCACCGATGCCCGCACCGCGCTGGCGACCCACTGCATCAATCTCATCAATAAATACCAAACAGGGGGCATTTTCCTTGGCTTTTTTGAATAGATCCCGCACCCGCGAGGCTCCCACCCCCACAAACATTTCCACAAATTCAGAGCCAGAAATGCTGAAGAAAGGAACGCCTGCTTCACCGGAGATGGCTTTGGCCAGCAGCGTTTTACCAGTACCCGGTGGTCCAATTAACAAGACCCCTCTAGGGATCCGCGCCCCCACTGCCGTAAATCGCTCCGGTTGTTTGAGGAACGTAACGACTTCTTGTAATTCTTCCTTAGCTTCTTCAATCCCGGCAACATCCACAAAAGTGACCCCTGTCTCGGATTCCATTTGAAACCGAGCCTTGGACTTACCAAAGTTCAAAATTTGACCTGGACCACTATTGGAGCCTGCTGTTCGGCGTAGAAAAACCAGAAATAGGAAGACGATGATCAGGATGAAGAAAAACTGAGCGAGTATCCCTAGCAAGGGGTTTTCCCCTGGATCAGGAATTTGCTCAAAATCAACCTTTTTGGTTCTGAGAATCTCGTAGAGTTGGGGATCTTTATCAAAGAGGAGTACCTCAGAAAAATCAGCTTTTTCCGGTTGTCCTTTGAGTTTAAACTCAGCTAGACCTTGTTTTTCATAGATTTTGACGCTCTGAATCCGACCAGCTTTAATATGCTCTACAAAATTACTGTAGGATACCTTTTCCTCCTTGGACTGGGCCAAAACAGGCAAAGACTGAGACAGAAAAACAGTGGCGATGAGAGCAGAGAGTCGTCCAACCCATCTGCGTTGACCTAAGTTTCGGTTCATGCTGATGTAATCTTTGGGCTTTTGTTGAATGTAATCTGAGCAACCCATCGTTAGGGGTATAGAAAAATCTTACTTCCAGCCTAGTTTACAAGTCTTTGCCTCAGCAACTTTTCCTGCCTTTTTCATAGGGCAGGCGATGGGCAACTGGACATTTGGGCTTTGAGTGCGCGCTCTCTCAATAATTGGGGAATGCTGAGTACGGTATCTTTATACCCACCATCTGCCCATATTAACAGCCTGATGTTTTTCCCTAAACTGACGTGAATACTCGCCGAATCTTACTTCTTTTCATCCGTCAATGGCCCCTGGGATCAATCGCGGGTGTGCCCATTCAGGTTGATATTTCCTGTGTACTATCGGTGTTGGTTTGGTTCTATGTTCTCGCTCGGATGAGCCAAGACTTTAACCCCAGGCTAGGGGGGGCCATTGGCATCATTGTGAGTTTGGCTCTACCGATTTCTGTTTTTGTGCATGAGTTGAGTCGGGCACTGACTGCTAAGCATTACCAGATTCCGGTTGAGGGCGTCTATTGCCGGGGGATGGGGGCGATGGCCAAAATAGGCGATCAGTTTGCCCATCCTTTGCAAATGCTGGAAGTTTATTTTTCGGGATCCCTGGTTACCTTCATTTTGTATGGGGTGCTGAATTTACTCAGTACCTTGCCCCTTAACTGGGGAGGAACGGCGCTGATTTCACTGAATCACATCAAGGAATTCAACTTTGCATTTGCGTTTTTTTCCCTGATGCCTTTAATTCCCCTTAATGGCGGTTACTTGTTCAAAGGATTGCGGTGGGAGTGGACTCGTAAACCGATGTCGCTCACGAGGTTTGACGGGTATGGTGCCTATATCGCTGGTGCAGGGAGTCTGGCTTTAGGGATGATATGGTACGGACAAAAGCCCTTTTTAAGCCTTTGGACGTTTTATTTGGGGATTATGACTTGTCTGCGGCATTTGCTATTTGAAGGTTCTTTGCTGCCCTTGGCTCCCGTGTTGAAGATGCAGCAATCTGGGGCTAGATTCTCCACCCCTCAGCCTAGGCAAAGGACTTTTCAGTTTGGATCGATGCCGTCGGTAACGACGGCTGGGTCAACCCCATCTCAGCCTATCCGAGCCGTTGATTTTAGCTATCTGGATGCTGAGTTTTTGTCGGTAGCTGATCCCGATCAATCCTTTCAAGAAGGTATGGTGGCAGCGGTGGCGATGGAACTGACTAGGGCGATCGCAGCCTTTAGTCAAGTCCTGAGCGCCGATCCCGATAACTATATGGCTTTGCATAACCGAGGCAATGCCTACTTGCAATCGGGGAACAAATCAGCGGCGTTGACTGATTTTCAGGCGGCTCTCCGCCTCCAGCCTGATCTTTTAGAAACTTATTTGGGTAAAGGTAACACCTACTTTGCCCTAGGGGATTTTCCAGGGGCAATTATGGAGTATTTTGAACTTCTCAGCCGCGATCCAGACTGTGCGAGGGCTTATTTTAATCGAGCTAGTGCCCAGGTTCGCAATGGCAATCGTCAATTGGCGATCGCCGATTATCAAAAGGCTCAGACCTTATTCACAGATAAGGCCGATCTCACCCACCTGATCGACGAACGATTAGAACGCCTGACGACTTAGGGATAGGTCTACCTGTACACCAGCCGCTTGCTTAAACGCCCTGCTCCAGTAAACAATAAGAATGGATAGTCTAAGGCCGATCTCTTTGGCAAAAGACTGCCCAGCGGATGTGCGATCGGGAGAGCAATGTGAGCCAACAATTTGACTATGACCTGGTAATTATCGGTGCTGGCGTGGGCGGTCATGGTGCCGCCTTACACGCAGTGGAGTGTGGCCTGAAAACAGCGATCATCGAAGCAGCGGATATGGGGGGAACCTGTGTGAATCGGGGCTGTATTCCTTCCAAGGCGCTGTTGGCGGCTTCGGGTCGGGTGCGAGAACTCCGGGATCACCATCACTTGCAATCCTTGGGGATTCAATTGGGTCAGGTCAACTTTGATCGCGGCCAGATTGCTACCCATGCCGATCAGTTAGTGAATACGATTCGCGGCAATTTGACGAATAGTTTGACCCGTCTCAAGGTAGAGATTATTCACGGCTGGGGCAAAGTCGTCGGCAATCAAAAAGTCGTGGTCAAGGCCGATGCGGGGGAGCAAACCCTAACGGCTCGCGATATTATTATTGCCAGTGGGTCAGTTCCTTGGATACCGCCCGGTATTGAGGTTGATGGCCAGACTGTCTTTACAAGTGATGATGCCATTCGCTTGGCTTGGTTGCCGGAATGGGTGGCCATTATTGGCAGTGGTTATATTGGTTTGGAATTTGCTGATGTCTATACGGCGCTAGGGAGCGAAGTCACGATCATTGAAGCCCTCGATCAATTGATGCCTACCTTTGATCCGGATATTGCCAAGATTGCCAAGCGGGTCTTGATTGATCCCCGTGATATTGAAACCCATGCAGGCCGCTTAGCCCAAAAAGTTATGCCGGGATCGCCTGTGGTGATCGAGTTAGCTGATGTCAAAACCAAAGAAGTGGTGGAGGTTTTGGAAGTCGATGCCTGTTTAGTGGCCACTGGCCGCATCCCAGCGACGGATAATCTGGGTCTGGAATCCGTGAGTGTGGAAACGGACAAACGGAGGTTTATTCCCGTCAATGACCGCATGGAAGTTTTGAGTCAAGGGGAAGCTGTTCCTCATCTCTATGCTATTGGCGATGCCACGGGCAAAATGATGTTGGCTCATGCTGCCTCTGCTCAGGGAATTGTGGTGGTCGAAAATATTTGCGATCGCCCCCGGGAGATCAACTATCGCAGTATTCCCGCTGCTGCCTTTACCCACCCTGAAATTAGTTTTGTTGGTCTGACTGAACCGCAAGCCAAGGAAGTTGCCCAGGCTGAAGGTTTCAAAATCAAAACCGTGCGCTCTTACTTTAAGGCCAACTCCAAAGCCCTTGCTGAAAGCGAAGCCGATGGTTTGGCAAAGCTGATTTACCGTGAAGATACAGGAGAAATTTTAGGCGGCCATATTATTGGCTTACATGCGGCGGATTTAATCCATGAGGTGTCGAATGCGATCGCCCAAGGCCAAACGGTTCAAAGTCTCTCCCACCTAGTCCATACCCATCCCACCCTTTCCGAGGTCTTGGATGAAGCCTTTAAACGGGCAGCCGTGGGCTTGGGTGTATCCCACTAATGCGGATTGTTTTGCAAAGAGTCAAAGCATCCCGCGTAGAAGTCTCCGGTCAAGTTATTGGACAGATTAAAAAAGGTTTGAATTTACTTGTAGGAATTTCTACTTCTGATACAGAAGTAGAAATTGCTTGGCTGGCTCGTAAATGCTTGGAATTACGGATTTTTTCTGACTCCTTGGGTAAGCTGTCTCAATCGATAGTGGATATTCAAGGGGCTATATTGGTCATCAGTCAATTTACCCTGTATGGGGATTGTCGTAGGGGTCGCCGTCCTTCGTTTGATCAAGCTGCACCCAGCCCATTGGCAGAAAAACACTATCAGTCCTTTGTGGCCAAACTCAAAGAAAGTGGTCTGCAAGTAGAAACAGGTCAATTTGGAGCAATGATGACTGTTTTCATTGAAAATGATGGACCTGTGACCTTGATTTTGCAACGAGAGGCCAGCCAAACTTCCTTATAAGCTCTAACATGGCAGCGAATGGGTGGGCAGTCGCAATCCCCCATCTTTCAAACGAGGGATAAGCCAACTCATGGGGATTTATTGAGCAGACCCAGCTTGCAATCGGGTCAAAAGGATCTCTGCTCGTCGAGAGATTTCGAGCCAATTGCCCGCCTTCACGGCTGCCGCTGGAAATAAATCGCTGGATAGACCCACTGCGATCGCACCTGCTTGAATCATCGCCTCCGCATTATCCAGCGAAACTCCCCCCGTAGGAATCATTGGAATATTTCCCAGTGGTCCTTGCAGACTCCGAATATATTGACTGCCCCCCATCTGTTCTACGGGGAAGACCTTGACACTACTCGCCCCTGCTTGCCAAGCCGCCACAATTTCGGTTGGGGACAACGCCCCTGGAATAACAGCAATATTCTCAGCTAAAGCTGCGTTGATGATACTGGTATCGACATGGGGACTGAAACAGAACTGAGCGCCAGCTTGAATCGCTACGTGCAATTGATCGACGCTCAAAATAGTGCCCACGCCAATCTGGCACTCTGGTAACCCTTGGCGCAACTGAGTGACGAGGGCAGGGGCTTGATCACTATTCCAGGCAATCTCAATCAACTGCATACCTCCCTGAGCAATGGCCTTTGCCATCTGCATCCCTAGGGTCAATTCAGGGGCTCGCACCACGCCGATTGCCCGATGCCCTCTCAGGGTTTCTAACCAGTGGGTTTGCACAAGATGTTCACACTATGGACGGAACGCGATCCACACCCCTTACCGCTGAGCATAGACCGTCATCGGTTCTTTAATCCAACGAATATAGAGGTGCTTAAAGGTTGATCTCAGTACCCGAGGGGCACCAAAATCGATGGGCATTAATTGATCAGGGAGTTGCCAACCCTCAACCTTTAGGGCTTGGGGATGGAGGAGAGGGAACTCAATGGTTTGTAAGTCAGGGCAATAGCCTAAGCGCAGGGCGGTGGCCATGGTCGGTACCTGCTCTGGGTTGATTTGTAAAATCTCTAACATGACCCGGTCTAAGGCAAATACATCATTAGCTGCTGCTAAGATTCCCAAGGGTCGAGGTTCACCTCCACTGGGACCATTGCCTTCATGACCAATAATGCCATCTAAAATGGTCAGAGTGGGTGCGATGGTGCGGGCGGTTTCTACCAGCATCTCTCCAAATCGATTGATATCCTTACCCGCTTCCATATGCCACCAAGCTTTCATCTTGCCAGGAACACATCCAAATAAATTTTTGACCCCTAAGGTCATGGTCAGTTGTACATGGGATTTAACCTTGGGCAAATTGATCACCACATCTGCTGCCATTGCTTCCTTAGACAAGCGCAGATGGTCAAAGCTAGCACTCTGGGTCGGATAACGCCCCCCATGCAGCTCCACAATCGGCAGTTGGAGCGCTTCTAGCATTGGTAAATAGCCATTGGCCTTCGCCACTCCCTGGGCACTACCAAAGGCAGGGCTATCGCCGATAAAAGGTTTTCCCCCCACTGCCATCACTTGTTCAGCAACCGCAGCAACTAATTCAGGACGGGTGGTACATTCTTTGCCTGGTCGGGCACCTGTGAGTAAATTCGGTTTGAGTAAGACGCGATCGCCCGGTTTTACAAAAGCAGCCATCCCACCCAAGGGGGCTAATACCTCCTCTAGAGAAGCCCTCAGTTGTAAAGGATCATAGGTATGGGCTTGCACCAAGCTAACAGCAGCAATCATATTCTCAATCCTCTGCAACTCAAACAATAGGGAAAAAAATCATCACTTGGGGACTTCAGAAGTAGACTCTGTATCCGTAGGATCGGCATCATCAGAGGTATCCTCTACCGCTGCTTCTGCCTTGGCTTCATCAGCAGCCGCTTCTCGTCGCTTGCGCTGAGACTCTAAAATATCCTCCATCGCTTGACGAACTTGCACAATCTTGTCTAAATTTCCTCGATAGATCTCCAGATCCTTTTGCACTTTACTTTCTGAAAGGTTCAATACCGTACAAATATTGGGCAAGAATTCTGCTAAAGACGCCTCATCTTGGGTGATATTGCCCTCACTCAGTTCCAAGAGTGTAAACAAACCAATGGCAAACAGGCGGCTGTATTTAAACTTGGGATTCTGGGAAATATTGCGCAATTGCCATTGCAACTCATCTCCTCCCGAAGCAGCGGCTTGGGTGATCCACGCTAGCATTTCCTGGGCAGATTTAGATTGAGCCAGCTCTTGTAATCTTTGACTATCTTTACGCATTTGCAGCGGATCAGAATTTTGAGCCTGACAAAGTGCATTAAAGATATTGCCCTTATCATGTTCAGGTTGATACCCTTCCATAAACCGATCAAATGAAGTCACAACCCCTAAGGCAAAAATAGGGTCGTAGCGAAAATCTTCATTAACCTGCAATAGGTGCATTTCTACCATCAACTCTTCCACAACCCTTCGATAAACAGAGTTTACCGGGCGAGTATGGATAGAATAGAAGGCTCGTTTAGTATCAGAAACAGTACGCAGGTTATTCACAATTAAGACAGTTAGGAGGAAAAACTACAATTATTATCACAGCTAAACGGATGGGTTGCTAGCTGAAACAGACGAACACAAAATACTAGGAACCAGAATGATGACTCGATAGCTATGTCCCACCCTATTGATGATATTTCAGGATTCACGATATTTCACAACCTGTAATGGGTAGGATAAATAGTAGGTGCGAACAGCAAAACTAGGGTAGACAGTTGTGGTAGACGTTGACCAAACAAAAGTTCTAAAACTTGCCCAACAGGGGAATCAACAAGCAATTGCAGTTGCACTCAATCGCCACCTGATGCCCAAAGGCGCTCATATCAAAATCAAGCACAAGGGAGATTGTCTACAGATTCTCTTGCATACTCCGCAAAAAGCGCAGCAATCAACGTTAATTCAAATGCTACGCGATCAATTGCTCATGATGCGTCCAGCAGGATTTGCTTCGGCCAAAATATATAATCCCCATCCCGGCAAAAAAACAGCTAGCCTCATTCATGAATTTAAATTTAATACAGAGAGTATTCCTCCCCAGTTCAATACACGACCCCATGTAGCGCCTCAAGGAACAACTCCTTCGACCTCTACTCATCCCTCTTCACCCCGGCGATCTTCGGTGGCTGAAGTCTTATTGAACATGAGTAGCGTAGAGGATTTACAAGCATTAAAAAAACATCCCTTCTTTACTGGTAAATGTCCTCAGTGTGGGACCACTTACATTCAACAAGATTTCCCACCTGTGTATTGGGATTGTCAAGCCTGTGGGTGGGTGGATGATCCCAGTCAACTTGTCCCCCACGCCCACGTCAGTGGTGCTGTCGATCAGAAAACCTTGACCGACAGACAAAATTGGGGAATTACCTCATGGAAGCAGGCTTGTTAACAACAGCTCAGTTGGAGGTAGCCTTAGCCGATCAGAAAATTACAGGGATGCGGTTGGGAGAAGTTTTGGTGCGCCGAGGCTGGATTAAAGAAGAAACCATTGAATACTTGATGGAAAAGGTTATTCTGCCTGAACGCTCATCTTCCCAGGAGCAATCTTCTTCTTACGTCGAACTGAGCCGAAAACTATTAAAGACATTAATGAGTCAGGCACAAGATCCCACCCGTAACATCGGTGATCAAAGCCGCCTTCCCCCTCTACCTGATTTAGGAGATAATCGTTCTCCCAGTGAACGAGCGACACTGGTTCTACCCGATGCTGATGTTAGCGACTACCTTGATGATTTTCCAGCGAGGGGTTAGGTGATTTCGAAATTACCTGAACTCTAGGACTAAGAAGCAAGGGCAACCTCAACAAGCTGTTGTAATTCACCCTGTTGATAGAGTTCAATCAGCACATCAGATCCCCCTACAAACTCACCATTGATATAAATCTGGGGGATAGTAGGCCAGTTGGAATACTCTTTAATGCCTTGACGAATATCGGGGTCTGATAACACATCCACTGTTTCGTAAGGGGTTCCAAGGCTGTTGAGAATTTGGACGGCAGTATTGGAAAATCCGCATTGAGGCATCAATTTTGATCCCTTCATAAAAACGAGGATTTTGTTGTTTTGCACTAAATCATCGATCCGTTCTTTCAGTTCAGGTGTCATAGCCAATGTGATCCTAAAAACTTATACTCAAGGGGTGTCATCAATTCAATCGGTTTACTATCACTGGGACATCAAGATGGAGAATGAGCAACCTTATCTGCCTGTTGTGATTGCCATTGTTCAGGGGTGTAAGTTCTCAAGGCTAAAGCATGCAATTGCTCATTTGCCATCACCTGATTGACCGAGCGATAAACCAGTTGATGCTGTTGAACCAAACTTTTGCCTGCAAACTCGCCAGAAATCACCGTTGCTTGGTAATGATCGCCGCCGCCAGTGAGATCTTGAACGAAAACCTCAGCCCCAGGTAAACCAGATTGAATCATGGTCGTCAGATCGTTCAGGTTAATCATCTCAAGTTTTTGATGGATATGAGAACTCAACTAGTTTAACTTTAAACACAACGACAAGTTATCGGACTCTTATCCTTCCAGATGTAAAAAGATAGCAGTCTAGTGGTCTGTCAGTTGTCAGATATCTTATAGGGATTATTTTTTGATGGGTTGAAAACCCATCAAAAAATTGTTGATAGCACCTTAGTTGGGGTTTTCTGGGAGTACAGATGGCGTCCCAGGAGTGGGAGTGCTTGCGGGGGGTGTCTCAGGCGCAGGGGGGTTCTCTGGGGATGTTGGTGGTGTCTCGGATGGAGGGCTGGATTCGGTACCGGGTGTTCGAGGATAGGGAACGTCGGAAAAGCCCAATTCAACCAATTGCTGATAGGATTTTTTGCCCAAATCACGGGATGGATTCTGGCTGCGAATGATCTCAATTAAGAGAGGAATGGCCTTTTCCGGTTTGTTTTGGGCTCGATACACCAAAGCAAGCTGGTAGGTCGATTGATCTCTAAGTTGAGCAGTTTCTAAAGCTTTGCGTCGGTGGCTTTCGGAAACGCGTCGATCAACACCCAAGAAACTGGAGGTTAAGGTCGAATAAAAGTTGGAAAGCTGATTCATGATTTGGCGGGCATCTTGGAGCTTACTGGCTGCCAAATCAAAGTTTTGGGCATTGTAGGCACTTTCAGCTTCCGACATCAAGCGTTTCCCGGCTGGAATACTAAATAAACCGCCTGTAATAGTTGGACTCAGAACTTCGACATTATTGAGATCAGAGGATTGGCCTTTGCCAGTGCCGTCTAGATCACCAGCACGTTGGGCTAGCACTGATCCGGGTAAGAAAGTGAATAGAGAAAGAGAAGTAACCAATAGGGTTGCATATCGGCTACTGGGGATAAATCGGCGGGAGGATTGCATATACACTTATCGATAAACTCTGTAAAGACGCTGATGTATTCCGTTTAGGTTTTGGTCATCTTATCATTTGCTGTTGTAGCTATGATCCCTTGAATCCTTGACCCTAAGACTGCAATATTTGGTTGACGATCTGTTGCGATCGCTTTGTTCCATTGGTAGTTGCTAGTACAGATAATTGTTGTGACTCTTCTTCACAGGGAGTCACTTGCAATTATGGTAAAAACTACTATAATTAAAGCAAGCAGGCTCAACCCTCAGTTTTAAAGGGTGTTGAAATCTTTCCTACCAATGTTCTTATAAGTATGCGATCGCGGAGTCTAACGATGCCGGGGCTAGTTCAACCCACCGCCACCACGGATCAATCCCTCACCCTTTCTGCCGATGACTATAGTCTGCTGACGGATTTATATCAAGCGACGATGTCGGTTTGCTATTTCAATGAAGGTTTAGCCGAGGTTCCGGCTAGTTTTGAATTGACGGTTCGACATTTACCGACGGGCTTTGGCTATTTAATTGCCATGGGCTTAACTCAAGTTCTAGATTATCTGCACAGGCTCAAGTTTTCTGATGAGCAAATTCGCTATTTACGCGAGCTGAATGTGTTCACCAATGCCCCCAAAGGATTTTGGGATTTGTTGGCGAAAGGGCAGTTTACAGGAGAGGTTTGGGCAGTGCCTGAGGGAACGGCTGTCTTTGCCCATGAGCCCTTACTGCGCATAGAAGCGCCGTTGTGGCAAGCCCAGTGGGTGGAAACCTTTATCCTCAATACCCTCAATTATCAAACCCTGATTGCCACGCGAGCAGCTCGTCTCAGAGATGTCGCTGGCCCAGAAGCGGCAATTTTTGAATTTGGTACACGGCGGGCTTTTAGCCCCCAAGCTTCTCTGTGGGCAGCGAGAGCAGCCTTGGCAGCGGGTCTTAATTCTACTTCTAATGTTTTAGCGGCTTGTCAATTAGGGTGCCAACCCACAGGCACAATGGCTCATGCCTTGGTGATGGCTTTAACAGCCACCCAAGGAACGGAACTGCAAGCGTTTACGGCCTTTCATCGCACCTTCCCGCAATCGGCTTTATTGGTGGATACCTATGATGCGATCGCAGCCATTCAAACTTTGGCCACTCAAGTGAAAGCAGGCACCCTAGAAGTCCCTGCCGTCCGCCTCGATTCAGGCGATTTAGTCAGCTTATCCCAACAGGTTCATCAACTGTTACCCCAAACCAAAATCATCGTCAGCGGGGATCTCGATGAGCAAGAAATTCAACAACTACGGCAAGAAGGAGTCCCCATTGATGGCTACGGCGTCGGTACCAAACTTGTCACAGGTACCCCCGTCAACGGTGTCTATAAACTTGTCGAAATTGCAGGCAAACCCGTCATGAAAGAAGCCAACGGCAAATTAACCTATCCCGGTCGCAAACAAATTTTCCGCCACAGCCATCAAGGCATAGTAACCCAAGATTGCCTGGGATTGCTCCAGGATTCCCATCTAGAGGGCCAACCCTTACTCCAAACCGTTATGAAAGCAGGCCAACCCTTAAGCCCCCCCGAATCCCTAGAAACCATTGCCAACCGCACAAGAACTTCTGTGCAAAGCCTACCCCCTACCACGCGCCGCCTCAACTCTCCTACACCCCTAACCCTGCATTTATCTACCGACCTGCAAACCCTAACCAGCGCCACCCGCCACCAACCCTCCCTCTCTCTCTAACCACCAAACCCTCCAACCTTTTTGCCTTCTTTATCCCAACCATCTTCCTTCTCAAACCCAAGGATATTGCCTTTCCTGTTCATTTCCCTCTAGCAACCTATGCAACAGATTGCCCTCTTTGGAACCAGTGCTGACCCCCCCACTATCGGTCATCAAGCCATTATGGAATGGTTAGTAGGTTTGTATGATCAGGTCGCGGTTTGGGCGGCGGATAACCCGTTCAAAACCCATCGGAGTGAACTGGTTGACCGCCAACGAATGTTGGCACTACTTGTCCAAGACATCCAACAACGTTATCCGCAGGTACGGGTCCAAGAGGAGTTAAGTCATACCCGAACCTTGATGACGATTCAGCAGGCTCAGAAACTCTGGCCCCAGGCAGACTTAACGCTGGTGGTGGGGTCAGATGTGGTGCCGACGCTGTCCCATTGGTATGGTGTGGAGATCCTATTTCAACAAGTACAATTCTTGATTCTCCCCAGACCTGATGTGCCGTTAAACCCTTCTGTACTGGCAGATTTGCAAGCCTTAGGGGCGAAGTTGGCGATCGCCAACTTTCAAGGTCCGCCGGTTTCTTCCAGTCACTATCGCCATACGAGGGATAGTGAGGATGTCCCAACCTGCATTGCCGCCTATATTCAAAACCACCACTTGTATTCATGGAACCCGCCAACCTGCAAAACCAATATTCCGCCTCAAGCGCTGCTTTTAACCACACCCCCGCCACCCTAGCTGAGTTTAAGGTGGGGGTGGACAATGTCATCTTTTCGGTTGATACAGCCAACAATCGGTTACTGGCCTTACTGGTGAAGCGACGGAGTCAACCCTATGCTGAGGATTGGGCTTTACCGGGGACCCTGGTGCGCCAGGGAGAGGCTTTAGAAGCCGCTGCCTATCGGGTGTTGGCAGAGAAATTGCAGGTTAAGAACCTCTATTTGGAGCAGCTCTATACTTTTGGTGGTCCTGATCGGGATCCACGGGAAGCCCCTGACAGCTTTGGGGTGCGTTATCTGTCGGTTAGTTATTTTGCCTTGGTCCGTTACGAAGAGGCCATCCTGATTGTCAACGCCGATGGTCAAATCGATTGGCATCCCCTGGACGCCCTACCCAAACTTGCCTTTGATCACCAAGATATTCTCAGTTACGGACATCAGCGGTTGTCTAACAAATTGGCCTACAGCCCGGTTGCCTTTGAGGTCTTACCAGAGATCTTTACCCTGGCCGATTTATACCAGCTCTACAGTACCGTCTTGGGTGAGAACTTTACGGATTACTCTAACTTTCGATCGCGCCTGTTGAAACTGGGCTTTTTGGCGGATACAGGCGCAAAAATTTGTCGGGGCGCGGGCCGTCCCGCCACGTTATATCGCTTTGACGCCCAAGCCTTTGCCCCCTTTCGAGATAAACCCCTTGTGTTTATATAGGTACAAGTGATGAAGATTGCGATCGCCCAGCTCAATCCCACCATTGGCGACTTGGTCGGGAATGCCGCGGCCATTCAAACTACGGCCCAGCAGGCAGCTCACCAAGGGGCGGATGTCTTGCTCACACCCGAATTGTCCCTGTGTGGCTATCCCCCCAGGGATTTATTGCTCGATCCCAGTTTTACCGAAGCCTTAGAAACCGCTTTACAGCAGCTAGAGGCGAACTTGCCGCCTCAACTGCATGTGCTGGTGGGTACCGTCCAACTTAATCTAGATACCCTAGCCGCAGGAGGTAAACCCCTATTCAACACCGTGGCCCATCTGTATGCAGGGCAGGTTCAGCAGTATTTTCACAAGCGCTTACTGCCCACCTACGATGTCTTTGATGAAGATCGCTATTTTGCTGCGGGTCGTGACCCCAACCTACTGGACGTAGGAGCGTGCCAAATTGGCATCACCATTTGTGAGGATCTCTGGAATAACGCTGATTTTTGGGGCAAACGCAGCTATGCCATCGATCCGGTGGTCGATTTAGTGCAAGAGAAGGCCGATCTAATCATTAATCTCTCTGCTTCTCCTTTTTGTGTGGGCAAGCAGGAACTGCGGGAAGCTATGTTATGCCACCATGCCCAACACTATGATCGCCCCTTAATTTATGTGAATCAGGTAGGGGGCAATGACGATTTAATTTTTGATGGCCGTAGCGTTGCCGTCAATCGTCAAGGCACCGTTATCGCTCGAGCACAAGCCTTTGCCCCAGACTTACTCCTGCTCACCTATGATCCGCACACCCAGGATTTACAACCCAGCCGCGTCGAACCTGCTGTGACCGACGTGAATGCCGAAATTTGGTCGGCCTTAGTCCTGGGGGTTCGCGATTATGCCCAAAAGTGTGGGTTTAGCCAAGCGGTTCTGGGGTTAAGCGGGGGGATTGACTCTTCTTTGGTGGCTGCGATCGCCACCGCAGCTTTTGGCTCAGACAATGTACTAGGAGTCCTCATGCCATCGCCCTACAGCTCGGATCATTCCATTCAAGACGCGGAAGATCTTGCCCGTAATTTAGGCATGACTACCGTCCAATTACCGATCGCACCGGCAATGCACACCTACGACACTCTCCTTGCACCTCTATTTGCTGGGACTGAATCGGGTGTGGCCGAAGAGAACCTGCAAGCGCGGATTCGTGGCAATTTACTGATGGCGATCGCTAATAAATTTGGTCGTCTGCTGATTTCTACAGGCAACAAATCCGAGATGGCAGTGGGCTATTGCACCCTCTACGGCGATATGAATGGTGGACTGGCTGCCATTGCCGATGTCCCCAAAACCAGAGTGTATGGATTGTGCCATTGGTTGAATCAGCAAAAAATGCCAGAGCTAGGCAGGGGGCTAGGAGTGATTCCTGAATCGGTATTGACGAAGCCCCCCAGTGCCGAACTTAAACCGGGCCAAGTCGATCAAGATTCCCTACCCCCCTACGAGGTATTGGATGACATCCTCTACCGTTATGTCGATCAGCACCAGTCCAGCCAACAAATTATTGAGGCAGGTCATCCCCCTGAGCTGGTTCACCGGATTATGCAAATGGTGAAACGAGCTGAATTCAAGCGCCGCCAAGCTCCTCCCGGACTCAAAATTACCGATCGCGCCTTTGGCACAGGTTGGCGGATGCCCATCGCTGCTCAGCTAACAAAACATCCTGAAAACATACATCTTGAATTTTTTGCAAAATAGGCGTTGACTACTGTTCAAGAATTATTAAGAAGTAGGGAAATGACTTAGGCAATCAATCCACTCAAAAGAGCAGTCGGAAACTTTCCACCGTATAACAAACGATCAATTACGAGTGCATCTCACTTTTGCAATAAATATAAATACTCAAAGGTAAAATCGGGCTTTCCAGGCATGAGATCGGGTGCTAAGTTGGCTTTTAGGCGACGACTTGACAGACTTCTATTTCCCCAAAGCGAATAATATAGAAAGCTTTTACCTCTAGATAAAAGTGCTTATTACGAAAGTGGGATGCACTTATCAATCACCGCATAAACAACGGTAATGAGGAGAGCGCCTAAAACAGGATCTAGAATTTTGTTTCTAAGCTTGAAACCAGGAACAAGGGCAGCGGCAAGGGCAAAGATAATGATGTTTAAGACAAAAATAATAGGATAAGCGATAAACCAATCGGTAAGCGCTGGCCCAAGCTTTAAAACCCATTTAATAGGTTTAGCTATACCATTTAGAATTCCGAACACAAAAGCTGAAAGTAGGGCTTTACCAGTGGAATCAATTTCTACTCCAAACAAGGGAAGTTTGGTCATAAGCAACAAACATAGGACAGTTGCGATGAACTTAATTAATGCCCCCGTCATCATAGAACCCAACGATAATGCAACCATAGGTTTCTTCTCCTCAGAAGTCTGTGTTGATAACTAGCAAACAATAGCCACACATACAGTGGACTTCAGCTAGATCTGATACAACTGTAATATCCGAAAGATATATCCAGAAAGAACTTTAGGATCTCAGCTCGGTATCACTAAAGAGCAAACCGCTTTATCTAGTTGTCCTCCAGTGGATTATTCTACATTGCAGAGGTGGCTGCTGTGATGCAGATGTCTAATATTCCTACCGTATTATTTGCTACTTATCCTCAAAATATTTAGATTTTCTTATGAATAACAGAAATATTTAGCAATGTTTTGGCGATCGCAACCATCCCCCTGTCCAAACCCATCCGACTGATTTCTGAAAAATTGATGTTTTCTGCCGTGGTGAATTGCTTGGCTGCATCATTAGGTATATCTGAAAAGCCCAAGGGAATTCCCTGTCTCATCAACCCAGATTTCGCTGTAATTTCCCGGTAGACTGTCCTCCTAGCCTCCCTGTTTTGCGAGAAGTGGCACAGCGGGTGGAAGAGATTCCAGACAAGCGAGCACAGAGTAATGTGGCAGCAGCGAGTGCGATTTTAGCTGGGTTATTATTGGAGACAGAGGTCATCCATCGGGTATTGCGGAGAGATATCATGCGAGAGTCTGTGATTTACCAAGAGATTGAGGCTGAGGGTGAGGCCAGAGGTGAGGCCAGAGGTGAGGCCAGAGGTGAGGCCAGAGGTGAGGCCAGAGGAAGATTTGAGGAAGGGTTAAGTTTTGTTTTGCGACTTCTTACCCGTCGTCTTGGGTCAGTCACTCCTGAAATTGAAGCCCAAGTTCGTACTCTCTCGCTATATCAACTAGAGGAACTTGGCGAAGCCCTATTAGATTTCTCTCAACCATCGGATTTGAGGGATTGGCTGCACGATCTGAGTTTTACAGACAGCAAGCAACGACCGTCGCCTTAATTGCTTTGGATCTTAGGTTAAGCGCAGCGGAACCCAGCCTTGTATCTTGGGAATTAGGCAACTGATACCCAGGTAAAATTCTCAACCTTAGACAGCATCCACCAGTTAAGGAGTAATGGGATTAGCAGGGGGGACGTTGGGGGTTGAACGCGGTATTCCTCTGGGCAAGGGAGCCAAACCAGGAATCTGGGGCTGACCGGGCAATGGTGCAGAGGGTTGACCGGGAACAGAGGGCGGCACCGTCCCAGAAGCAGGATCTTCTACAGAAGGCACAGGCAATAGCGTGGGTTCTTGTCCAGGGACTTGCCTGGGCACTGAGGGTTGATTGGGCGCTGGCGTTGGGTTAGCAGTTGGGTTATCTTTTGTTGTTTCTAAGGCAACCCGCTCTCCTCCCACGGAACGCAACAAGTCCAAAACGGTAATGACTTGATCATAGGTAGCCCCTCCATCCGCCTTTAGAATAACAACACCATCAGGTTGAGTACGTAGGTAAAGACTGACCAATTGTTTGAGCTGGGTTGGATCAACGGGCTGATCATTCGCCAATAACTCCCCTAAAATCCCAACTTGCACTCTAAACCTAGCGCTAAACTGAGCTGTACCCGTTTGCGCTTTGGGTAGGTTTAAGTTAATTCCTTCTGGTCTACTCAGACCCACTAGACCCAAGATTAATACGGCTAGTAGACAAAAAACCACATCCACCAAAGGAATCAGCTCAATATGTATATCTGGCTCTTCAGACTCTAAATACGTTTTCATAACTACTGCGTAAAGGAGGAATGGGTAGGTGAGGTTACAAAACTCTTAATAACCAGGGAGATCAGGTGCATCGCTTGGGGGTGTGAGCACAGGCTGAGAGTCTGCGAGTTGATGCTGTAACCAAAACTGTCGATACACTAACTCTAGTTCATTCCCTGTCCGTCGAAAAATCCGCGCCTGATTAAACAACAGCCCTTGAAACAGACGATAAAATGCTAGTGCGGTAATCGCGATCGCTAAACCAACCAGTGTACTGGTCAGGGCCTGACCAATCCCTAAAGAAGGGTTACCCACAATTTGACCAATATTGTCAAAATCCAGGTTGCCGAGAGCTTGCTGAAGCCCCAAAATCGTGCCAAACAGCCCTAATAACGGTGCTAAGGTAATGGCAGTTTCTAATATCTTGCTACCTCTACGCATTGCTGACAGCTCTTCATCGGCAGAGGCTTCTAAGGCTAGCCGAAAAATTTCGGGTTCTTGATTGGCTAAGCGCAAAGGTGTAAACAGAAAACGGCCAATTGGCTGATTACTAAATTGTCTAGCCAGATGAGTTGCCTCATCCCAATCTCGGCGAGCCGCCTCAATAATCTGGCTGGCTGTTTTCCGCTCACCTCTGAGCAAGTTACTCCAAAACCAAAGTCGCTCGAAAATCGTTCCCAGGGTTAATGTAGAGAGCAAAAGTAAAGGCCATATCGTTGGCCCTACTTGCTCAATAAGCTCGATAGCATTCACAGGGTTCCCTTTGCCTAATCTTACGCAGTTTTATGTTCATGTTGATCTCAACCTGAAGTATAAGATATAGCATTGCTTATCCATTTGTGAAATCAACCTCCTTGAGGATAAATCCTGTGATATCAGCATACTTTTTGAGTTTACGGAAGATTACTGCTATAAATCTCCAAAATATAGGTTTTCCCTGACTTCTTTGCCTGCAGATGCCCTTGACGGGAATCCACACCAGATTAATCTCTCAGTTTCTGAGAATATAGATACAAGTCACGGAGATCCCAATCTATGAATTTTTCTATCAAAGCAATTTATAACTGGTATCGCAACAGCATTCGTAATCCCAAATATCGGGGGTGGATTATTGTTGGCACCTTGGCCTATTTATTTAGTCCTTTTGATATCTCCCCGGATCTATTTCCCATCGTCGGTCAAATTGATGATCTGGCCTTGTTAACGCTGTTGATTTCAGAAATCTCGCAAGTTTTGATCGAAGGCTACAAACAACGACAGATGACACAGCCACAGACCAGTCCTTCAGACTCAGAAACAACTGAAACAACGGTAGAGGTTGATGCAATCCCCATGCAAGATTGATATATCGTATTGGGTATACTAGCCACACGCAGCATAATTTAGTAGGTTTGGGAGCACCTTAAGAATTAGGAAGCAGTTAATCCTATTGTTTAGAGTTCTTGTCTCCATTTAACTGTCAGCCTTATACATTCATTTGAAACCCAGTGTATACTCAGTTGCCGTCTACTCAATCCCGCTCAGTCTCTAACGAGCAGCGGATCTATGATCATCTTTTAGCTTGTGTCCGAACTGAATCTCCACAAGAGGTTTTGCACCGCTTTCAATCCTTGTTTTTAGGAACATCAGGTTACCCAGATTCTGAAATTCGACAAGCCTTACATGCCATTATTAAATCTGCGAACAACCAAGAAGATTTTTCCTTATTCTTAAATCGGTGTTGTTATATATTAGTGAACCGCTGGCAAACCCAATTTGACTGTCGGTATGCCATTTCTAATCTGATCGAAATATTAGGGCAAGCCAGTTGCATGCCAGCAAGTTTGGGGCGTGCCCAAACCACCACCCGTCTGAGACTGTTGGTGAAACAATTTACCAAAAGTGCTCATTTCCAAAGATTGCGACGATTTGCAGACTTTATCAATCCTAGGGATTCAGCGTCTGGTCAACAACCTTTAGTCACCCTGTTACAGCGCTATCCTTATCTGTATCAGCATTGTTTGGTCTCTCAGGGAGATACCCAAGAACATCAGCAAGTTATCCATCAAGCCCAAGTTCAGACGCAGCAGAAATTGGAGTTGAATTTATCGCTTTACATGACCGATGTTTTGAAACGGCAGGCCAGAAAATCGCAATCGATCATTCAAACCGTGGGGCAACCCATACCTGAAAATGGCAGAATTATTCAACCTGTCCAGAATCCAACGCTGTTGAGTGAATCTGAGCTGTGCAGCACCTTAAAGCATTTTGTCGGCAAGGTAGATGCCCGTAATACCCATCAAGATTTGGCTCAACAGTTTTTAAGACAGCATAATGCAGCCGCTTCATCCTATAAACATTTCAAGAATGATTTCTATGAGTATTTAGTATCTTCAGTTGATCCTAAGTTTGGCCAATGTCGCTTTAATAACCAGTTGCATCAATGCTTGCAAGAGCTGTTGCCTGAATGTCATGATCGCCGGGTCAATGATTTCTTGATGGTGCGAACCTGCCAACAGATTCTCAATTTTCTAGTGATTGAGAGTCGTCAGCAACCTAAGCATTGGATTTTTATGGATTTGATCAACAATGTCGGCTCGACTTTCACGATTAGTTTGCTGCTCAAAGTGGTTTTAGTCTGCAAGAAGATCAAGCCCTATTTAGAAAAACGCTTTGCGATTTTGTTTAATCATTACGAAACCCAAACCCAGGCTACTGTGCAATGGCTAGTCCACTGTTTTGAGAAGCTGAATCTAGCATGGTGTAGTCATTTTGGTAAATTGGACTATTCCTATGTTTCCGTACTTTAAAAACTGGGGATGCCAATTCCTAAGGGTGTCGTTACTGAGGAAATAGTATTCTGGATCCGTGGGACAGATCTTTAAACCCTCCCTGGTGACAAATAGTATGGTTTCTTCTCCTTCGTGTACTGATACCCAGATTCGCTCTGACATTCAGCAACTTGATCTGATTGCTTGGCGGCGTTATCTCCACCAATATCCTGAATTGGGCTTCAAAGAGCATCTGACTGCTGAATTTGTGGATCAGCAACTGACAGCTTGGGGAATTGAGCATCAAACGGGGATTGCCAAAACTGGGATAGTCGCCACTATCGCGGGGGATTGCCCTGGCCCAGTTCTGGCGATTCGTGCGGATATGGATGCGTTACCGATTCACGAGGAGAATGCTGTTCCCTATCGATCGCGCCATGATGGGGTGATGCATGCTTGTGGTCATGATGGCCATACTGCGATCGCCCTCGGTACAGCTCACTACTTAGCCCAGCATCGGCATCGCTTTGCCGGTACCGTCAAGTTGATCTTCCAGCCTGCTGAAGAGTCACCGGGGGGCGCTCAGCCGATGATTGCGGCGGGTGTTCTCCAAAATCCCCAGGTTGATGCCATCATTGGCTTGCATTTATGGAATAACTTGCCTGTGGGCACCGTAGGGGTTAAATCCGGTTCCTTAATGGCTGCGGTCGATCTGTTTGAATGCACAATTCAAGGTAAAGGTGGCCATGGAGCCATGCCGCACCAAACCACCGATGCCGTAGTGGTCAGTGCCCAGATCGTCAACGCGCTACAAACCATCGTCGCCCGCACTATGAATCCCTTGGATGCCGCTGTGGTCACCATTGGACAGTTACAGGCTGGCACCGCTTCCAACGTCATTGCTGACACTGGTTTCATGAGTGGGACTGTCCGCTACTTTAACCCAGAGCTTGCTCCTGTGATTGAAGTACGGCTCCAACAAATTATTACGGGGGTTTGCCAAAGTTGGGGGGCAACCTCAGATTGCCGCTATTGGCATTTATACCCCCCTGTGATCAATGACCCAGACATGGCAGATTTAGTCCGTTCCGTGGCCACCTCGGTTATTGAAACGCCTACAGGTATCGTCCCCACCTGTCAAACGATGGGGGGCGAAGATATGTCTTTTTTCTTGCAAGCTGTCCCAGGCTGTTACTTTTTTCTAGGATCGGCCAACACCGAGCGAGGGTTAACTTATCCCCACCATCATCCCCAGTTCGATTTTGACGAAACAGCTTTGGCAACGGGGGTTGAGATCTTTGTACGCTGTGTGGAAAAATTCTGTAAGCCTTCGGTACGCTAGTTGTGAACAAGTACCGAGGACATCGCGGGGTTTATAGCTCTTCAAATCCCTCATCAACTCATCTCTGACCACTTGTTCAAGCTGTAGACCCAAAAAATTGGTCTTTGTTCAGCATTGAGACAGCAATCGTTCTGACAACAGGTTAGAATTTTTCTGGCTTGGATAAGTTGGAAACGCTCTGGTTTGTGCAGTTTATGAGGCCATCCCCATTGCTCTTGTCTCTCTTGTAAATCCCGGAGGTTAAGTCCCTGGCTACTCGCGTCATATTGGTTCGGCATGGTGAAAGCACCTTTAATGTAGAAGGCCGCGTCCAAGGTCACTTAGATGAATCCACCTTAACCGAACAAGGGTTGGCGGACGCGCAGCGCGTTGGTGATGTCCTCAAAGAAATTGCCTTTGATGCGATTTACTGTAGCCCGTTACAACGGGCAGGACAAACCGCTAAAATCATTACCCAAGGGCTGGCTACGGGTGCTTACCCAGTGCCGCAACCCCAAGTTGTGGCGGATCTCATTGAGATTGGTTTGCCCCTGTGGGAGGGTATGCTTTTTGAGCAAGTTAAAACAGACTTTCCCCAGGAATACCAATGCTGGAAAACCTCTCCCGAACAGCTTTGTATGGAACTACCGGGATCCGATGGCTCCCAAGGGTTTTTCCCAGTTCCTGCCTTATATGAGCAAGCCCAACGACTCTGGGAATACCTTTTACCTCGCCATCCTCATCAAACCCTGTTGTTGGTTGGCCACAGTGGAATTAACCGCGCCTTGCTGAGTACGGCCTTGGGGTTAACCCCGGATAGCTATCAACGCTTCCAACAGGCTAACTGCAATATTAGTGTCCTCAATTTCCCCGATGATTTGCAGCAAAAACCCCAACTGGAAGCCCTGAATTTAACAGATCACTTGGGGTTGCCCTTGCCCAAATGGTGGCGGCATTATCGGGCGTTGCGCTTAATTTTAGTTCGTCACGGTGAAACCGAATGGAACCGACGCGGACAATTTCAAGGGCAAATTGATGTCCCCCTCAATGATAATGGCCGTCAGCAAGGTCAACAAGCTGCTGATTTTCTCAAAGACATCCCCATCGATTTTGCCGTCAGTAGCTCCTTGGCTCGCCCCAAAGAGACGGCGGGATTAATTTTGAACTATCATCCCCAGGTGCAACTAGAACTATCCCAACCCCTCTGGGAAATCAGTCATGGGACTTGGGAAGGCTGTTTGGAACCAGAAATTGAGGCACGCTATCCAGGGGAATTAGAACGATGGCGAACCATGCCTGAAAAGGTACAAATGCCAGAAGGTGAAAATTTACAGCAAGTCTGGGATCGAGCGATCGCAGCCTGGGATGAGATTGTGGCCACGGCTTTGGCCAAGGAACCACACGAGCAAACTGGATTAGTGGTTGCCCATGATGCTATTAACAAAGTGGTGCTTTGCCATGTGGCGGGTTTAGGATCTGAACATTTTTGGTGTTTTAAGCAGGGAAATGGAGCGGTAAGTGTGATTGATTTTGATGCCGAAGGCCAACCCATTTTGCAAGCGATGAATATTACGACCCATCTAGAGGGAGGGATTTTGGATCGCACCGCAGCCGGGGCTTTGTAAGCTTAACTGGGTTAAGGGGGATGACACAAGAATTACTCAAGCAGGTGAGAGTCTTAGAGCCGCTGATCCAAGGGGATCGGATCGCTGATGTCTTGATTGCTGAGGGGAAAATTCTAGAGATTTCTCCCCCTGGAACCATTACTGCTCCCAGTGCTCATGATCGAGACTGTACGGGCTTAGTGTTGGCTCCTGGTTTGGTGGATCTGTATAGTCATAGCGATGAACCGGGCTTTGAAACGCGGGAAACTTTAGTCTCTTTGACGGCGGCGGCGATCGCAGGCGGATTCACACGGCTCACCCTCTTGCCGGATACCCAGCCCGTCTTGGATCATCCTGAGGGTCTGGCGCGATTACAAGCCCATCTTCCTAGCCATCTGCCCTTGCGGGTGCAAGCTTGGGGAGCGATCACCCAAAACTTAAAGGGTCAGCAATTTGTCGAAGTCTCTGAGTTGATCCACTCAGGAGTTGTGGGGTTTAGTGATGGCCGTCCCCTGAGCAATCCTGTGTTATTGCGGCGCTTCTGTGAGTATTTAGAAGCCGATCCCTATCCCATCGCTCTTTGGCCTTGTGATCTAGCCTTGGTAGGGGATGGAGTCATCCGTGAAGGCATAGAAGCCTTGCGATTAGGGCTGCCGGAAGCGCTAACCATGGCGGAAACTTCTGTGTTGGCAGCTCTTTTAGAACTGGTGGCTGAGGTGAATGTCCCTATCCACATCATGCGGGTTTCCACTGCCCGCAGTGTGGCCTTAATCGAGGGGGCAAAAGCCCGCAACCTGCCCGTTACGGCCAGTACCACCTGGATGCATCTGTTGGGGAATAGCCAAACCCTACGCACCTATGATGTCAACTGGTGTTTAGATCCGCCCGTGGGCAATGTCAGCGACCAAGAAGCCTTGATTCACGGTCTGGAAATGGGGGTGATTGATGCGATCGCCATTGATCATCATGCCTATACCTATGAAGAGAAAACCGTGGCGTTTAGTTCGGCTCCAAAAGGTGCAATTGGATTGGAATTGGCGCTTCCTCTGTTGTGGCAAACTTTTGTGGCTTCTGAACGCTGGTCGGCCTTAACCCTATGGCAAAAACTGAGTACCTCTCCTAGCCGCTGTTTGGGTCAAACTCCTCCCTCTCTGCAAACAGGGCAACCTGCAGAACTGGTTTTATTCGACCCTGAGCAAGTCTGGTCAGTGGATGCCCAAACTCTCAACTCTCTAAGCCAGAATACCCCCTGGTATGGTCAATCCCTCACAGGCCGGGTTCTACAGACTTGGTACCCTCATCTAGGGTCAAATCCGTTAGAGTGGGTGTAGGGTTTTCTAGGATTTGCCAACCCTAAATTCTGTGGGTTTCTACTTCCAGCGGAGGGCAAAGAAAATGTGTATTTGTGTGAATTGCCACTATGTCGATCAGTGCATCACCTATCATGCGGTAGAGACACAGCATCAAGAGCCTCACCTAACTGATGTGCCTTTCTTTGAGCCGCAACAACCCACTATCAACGTCAATATCCGCAATGCCGACCAAGAGATTGAAATGGAATGGGATGTAGTGGGCTGCGCTAGTTTCCTACAAGAAACGGGAAAATGGTCTCGGCTCAGACCCGGAGAGTTAGTTCCCACCTAGACAGCTTAGCGCTATTTCCCCTCTGACCGACTACATGTGCTGTCGTAGGTCAGAGTACGATCGGTCGCAGCTATCCAAATAATCCGTATTTTTCCTGATTTGTTTCAGTTATGACCTCGCTATTGTGAAGTTAATTCCAAAACAGGTCCAAATTGACTGAAGCTAAACATTACTTAGGAAAAGGGATCGATACACCATGAGCACAACGACTCTCACCGCTATCCAAACTAAGCCCCTGATGCAAGCCATTGCTGAAGTGTATCAGCGCTATCTTAGAGGAGAGATTGGTGCTTACCGATATTCTTCTTTAGTGGATGAGTTAATTGAGCAAAATGCCGCAAACTCCCTCTCAAACCCCCACTGACCCTCAATGGCATATTGTCCAAACGGTTTCCCCACCTGAGGGGCTGATTGTGGCAATTCAGCGCTTGGCTCCCGATTTAAGCGGTCAGTATCTGGCTCAATTACTCTGGCAACGGGGAATTCACGATCCTCAACACATTACAGGTTTTTTAGATCCGAATCACTATCAACCCACAGGCTCCTCTGCCTTTGGTGCAGAAATGGAAAAGGCGGTCTTGCGCTTAAAGCAAGCGTGCGATCGCCAGCAAAAAGTAGCAATTTGGGGCGATTTTGATGCCGATGGTATCACCGCCACCGCCGTCCTCTGGGATGGATTAGGCCAATTTTTTCCCCAGAATCATCTCCTCACGTACACCATTCCCGATCGCCTCACTGAGTCCCATGGTCTCAATCAAGCGGGGATTGAGCGGTTAGCGGCTCAAGGCTATCAGTTGATCGTCACCTGTGATACGGGCAGCACGAACCTGAAGGAACTGAACTACGCTCTGGCTCTGGGTTTGGATGTGATCGTGACCGATCATCACACTTTGCCGCTAGAACGCCCACCCGTGACGGCGATTATTAATCCGCGCGCTTTACCCCCAGCGCATCCCTTGGCGACTTTATCGGGGGTGGCTGTGGCCTATAAACTGGTGGAAGCTTTATACGCAGCCTTCCCTGATAGTCCTGAACGACCCCTCGATGATTTCCTGGATTTGGTGGCCATTGGCCTGATTGCCGATCTTGTCGAACTCAAAGGAGACTGCCGCTATTTGGCTCAACGCGGAATTGAGAAACTGCAACAGCAGTTGACCCAGCGGACACGACCGGGAGTCGCCAAGCTTTTAGAACTGTGTAAACGCAATGGCGATCGACCCACAGATATTTCCTTTGGCCTTGGCCCCCGTATTAATGCCGTCAGTCGGATTCATGGAGATGCCAGTTTTTGTGTGGAGCTGTTAACAAGCACAGATCCGGCGCGTTGCCAATTCTTAGCCGAGGCCGCTGAACTGGCCAATACTCGCCGCAAATCCTTGCAAAAAGAGGTTGTCAAACAAGTCACGCGCAAACTCAATGAACTGGATCTCTCGACAACGGCGGTCATCGTCCTCAGCGATCCACAGTGGCCTGTGGGGATTTTAGGGTTGGTGGCGGGTGAGATTGCCAATACCTATGGACGTCCGACGATTCTTTTGAGTGAAGAGATGGTCGCCTCAGCCGGTGAAGCCCGCTTAGCGCGAGGGTCAGCCCGGTCAATCAATCAAATCGATCTCTATCAGTTAGTCCAGAGCCAAGCCAGTTTACTCAAGAGTTTTGGTGGTCATCCCTTTGCAGCAGGGTTGAGTTTACCGATCTCTCATGTTCCCCTACTAGCAGCAGCGATTAATCAGCAAGCCCGTCAGCAGCAGCAGGCCATGCCCATGACAGCGATGGTTCAGGCTGATTTACAGGTGACCCTCGCTGAACTAGGAGCCGCAGGGGGGAAATCCCTGTTTAAGGAACTGAAGTTGCTAGAGCCTTGTGGTATGGGGAATCCAGTCCCGAAGTTGCTCCTGTGCAATTGCTGGTTTGAGCAAGTCCGGAATGAAAATATTCGCGATCGCCATGGCAATAAAGTCCAATACATCAAAACCACCTTCAAGATCTATGATGCTTCCAGCGAGGAAGGCTTCCCTGGGATATGGTGGGGGCACTACAAAGAAGACATTCCCCTAGGCAACTGCGATGCCATTGTTGAGCTAGATTTTAATGCCTATCGCCAACGCTATGAGGTTCGCCTCGTTGCCGTCCGACCTGTGGCTAAGGCTCTGAATAGCGCGAGATCGCAGACCCAGCCCATTCTGGATTGGCGACAAGGGGAAAAGGCGATGGCAGCCCCAGAAGATCTGCTAGTGATGCATCAATGTCCACAATCCTGGGCAGATGTGCAAAGTTGGCTGAAGCAGGCTGAGCAAGCGGGTCAGACTTTAGTGGTTGCCTATCCTGACGCTCGTGATCCGGTAGTAGCAGTGGATGTGTGGAAACAGTTCGTCGGCACCGCCAAATTTCTCGCTCGCACCGGCGAATCGGTCAACTCAGCTCAGCTTCAAACTGAACTGAATATTGGGCCAAAGACTTTACAAATTGGGTTAGAGAGTTTGAAAGCCTTTGGATTTGGGGTGCAATCTCTCCAGAATAGGATTCAAATCTCTCCCCTACACTTGGAATCTGGCGATCGTCAGCAGGCTTTGCACCGTTTCCTAGACACCCTGCGAGAAGAGCAATTTCAACGGCATTATTTTCAAGAAGTACCCGTGGAGGTTATGAGTGCCGTCACTAAGGGACAATTTACAGGATAGGATCAAAAGATTATCCTAGACAGCCTTTTATTCACTCCTCTTTCATTCCTCAGTTATGCATGTCCTCTCTATTCCCACTTGGATTATTCATGTCTCTAGTGTGATCGAATGGATCACGGCCATTTGGTTGATCTGGATCTATAGTGAGGTGAGTCGCAATCCGGCTTGGCGCTGGTTTGCCTTGGCCATGTTGCCCGCTTTGGTCGGGGCGATGTGTGCCTGTACTTGGCATTTCTTTGACAATGCCCCCGACTTGGAATGGTTGGTGACTTTACAAGCATCCATGACCTTATTTGGTAATCTCACCCTGTGTGGTGCTGCCGCCCTCCTCTGGTCTCAGCGCGCTGTCAATTCTCGTCCAGACCCTTAAGCCTGAAAAGTATAGAAGAATGCCCTCCAAAGATATTCTGTTTGCCGTGTCATTGCTGCCCTATTTAGTGTTTCTAGGGTTGCTGACCCGTTCCGGCCAAGCCCCCCGCTTAGCCCTGATTGGCTTCTATATGACCTTGCTGTTTATTGCTGTTACTATTCCCGCTGGCATCTATGCCCAGAAGGTCTACGGGGTCTCCTTGGCCAATGTTGATGTTTTACATGGCTGTGCGGAAGTCTTCTTGGTTTTCTCCAATGTCTTGATTGTTTTGGGATTTCGCCAAGCCGTTCTTGAGGCAGGTGGGGAGGATGCCCGTTAAAGCGTCTTTAGGTAGGCTAATAAATCCGCCATCTCTTGGGGATTAGCTTGGAACTTGGGCATGGGAGGGGTTTTCCCACTGGTAATTTGGTCAATCAAACCTACTTGAGACCGGTGGGTAGAGACTTTGCGTAAACTAGGACCTACCTTGCCATTGCCGAAGGTGCCATGACAGCCGGAACAATTGAGCTGGAAAATTGCATGACCCCGTGCAACCTGACCATCGTGGCTTAAAACATCTCGAACGTAGGGGTCAGATAAGCGCATTTGATAGACGCCGAAAATGACGATTGCGATCGCAAAAGCCCAAGCGAATACCAGCCCGAATGCTTTTTGCATACTGAGGTCAGGATTGGGGACTTGTTCTGGCTTGAGTACAGGATCTTCCAAAAGCATCATTAAACGGGTTCCTATGTTATATATCTTAAGATTTTTTGTAGGAATCTATAACATATCTTAATTTCACTTTCAGAATTGATTCATAAGCTTTGCTGCAAAGGCATCATCGAAGGGCTGGGCTAGCTGGGTAAATTTAGAGCTGACTTAGGCTTGCTCCCGGATGGCAATGAGTGACTTGGTGAGGCCAGCCACTTTCTCCCGCTGGATCGCCGCTTTTGGAAAAAGAGCTTGTAGCGTTTTAGGGTATTTCAACCAAATAAGCAGAAACGAGCAGATCAACGGACAATCACACCTAACTTGACTCGATCTAACAGCATAGAAAGACCTAAGGAGATGAGCAGCAAGCCTAACCACCCCCCATTTTGAGGAGAATGGCTTCTACCAAACTGAAATGGGCACCACTCAACCAGCGACTGCCCATTGCCAAACCGATTTCACTGACAATGCCATTACTGCAAAAAATACCCAAGCTGTAGCGCGACAAGCAGAAGATGATCTGCCTAGGCAGGAGGGGCACCTGCTCAGCGGTGAGGCTAGCAAAACACAGAAACAGAACCACGACACTCAATAGGCAGGATGCCAGGGCGTAATCAAAGGGTGGGATATCCCCTTGGGTAACGATCCATAGGCGGCGATATTCCTCAGATAGTAACCCCCAGGCGATCGCCAGGAAGATCCCTTTCCAGAGGTTAGGAATCTGGCTAGACCGTTGAATGATCTTCGGCCACTTTTGCCACAGAGAGATACCCATAGCCATATAACCAAACCAATAGATCAGACAAGGGCGGTCGAGTCGCCTGAGAACGTCAATCACCCAGGTTTGTTCTGTTACTAGCCAGTGATAAGTTGCCAGCAACATCAGACATTGGAGTGTGATCATGCCATAAAGGACAGCGGGTTGTCGTAGCCGCGCCAAGATCAACAGGAATAGCGGTAAGCACTGGAGCAAAACTAATAAAAAATATGCACCTTGAAAGATATTGCCACTCACCAGCCGCTCCATCAGATGCGGGAAGGGATTGCGCGTCAAACTTTTTAAGAGGGTCGCCAACCCGAACCAGAAGGTCGTGGGAATTAACAGACGGATCAGGCGTTTCTTGAGAAGTTGCCAAGGCCGCAGGTCAGTTTTATCTAGACTACGAGCCAACAAGAAAAAGGAAATAGTAAAGAGGACAGGGACACAGAAGCGCAATCCGCCAGCGCTAATTTCCAAAAGGGGTAAGCTATCTGCATAGGTGCTACGGGGCACCAACATAGCATGGTAAGAGACGACGGCGGTAATACTGATCGCTTTAAGCAAATCAAGGGCAAACAGGCGATTTGAGGATAGGGGAACCAAAGGATGAGGTGGATGAGTCATTGATAGGGAGGATGTTGTTGCGATCCAATTAAGAGATAAAACGCCAAAGGCGCTCAAGGCTTTGCCAAGACGGTGAGAATTAAAGAGAAAAGACTCTCTATCTACTGTAATAGGGCTTTGAGGGCGTTGTAGGCAGGTTTGGGTTGATAGGCAGAATCAAACAGTAATGGCGCATCAGGACGTTTAAAAAATTCGGGAATCCAAGAGTGCTGATCGGATAATCCCCAAACTGTCAGCGCTTTGCAGTTGGGTGCGTTCAGACAAAGCTTGAGGATCTGTTGATAGACCTGGGCTTGAGCGTGCAGTTTTTGGGTGAGATTACCCTGTCCACCGTGGATCTGCACATCCATTTCCGTGATCCGCACATCCAGTCCTAAAGCCTGTAGACGCTGTAGATTCTTATGAATGCGATCGAACTTGGGCGGGCGTTTAATGGTTTTGTGCATCTGCAACCCAACCCCGTGGATGGGTACACCTTGGTCGCGCAGGGTTTTGACGAGATCGTAAATTGCATCGGATTTTTTGCCGACTTCTTCGCCGCCGTAGTCGTTGTAGAATAGTCGCGCTTTTGGATCAGCGGCATGGGCTTCTTGGAATGCGATCGCAATATATTCTGGCCCAATGACCCGCAACCACAGATTATCGCGCAGGTTGCCCTGGTCATCGATGGCTTCATTGACTACATCCCAGCTTTGCACCCGCCCCCGGTATTGGCGAACCACCGTCCGAATGTGATCTTTGAGGACTGGCATTAAGGTCTGTCGCGTCCACTCACCTTGGGTAAGCCAATCGGGTTGCGTGCGATACCAAACCATCGCATGGCCGTGTACCGCCATGCGATGGGTTTGAGCAAAGCGGACAATCTGATCGGCATCCGTAAAGTCATAGCGATCCGGTTTGGGATGGATCACCCGGAATTTCATGGCATTTTCCGTCGTGATCTGGTTGAATTCGCGCGCCAAGATCTGACGGTAGGGCGCTTCTTGTTGCAGCGGCTTCACTTGAACCGCTGTGCCGATTTGCAGCCGTCGCTGTTGTGCCAAAGCCCGCAGCGGCAAGGGAGAGAGTGGCTGTGTCTGTAACTCTTCAGCTGAGGAGGGAGGAGCGGGCTCCAAGGTGTTACAACCACTGCCCAGGCAGAGGCTGGTCATCAACGCAGCGAGGAACCCAGACGCTAGCGATCTCTGCCAGAATCTAGAGATAGGCTGAGTCATGCTTTTACCCTCCTTGTTGATTGACGAATCCAATTCAGTATTTGCCGGGGGATTTGGCCACCGGAACCCACCGCCACCACCAATCCATTAATGAGCAAAATACCCAAGACCTGGATCACCACGCTCCAGGCGTAAGTGGTAGGGATCTGGGTTACCAAGCCAACAGCCAGTAAAGCAGCAAAGGTGGGTAGGACAATGGGCTGCACTAACACAGATAATGACCACCCAGAGACGCGACTGACGGCAATCCAAAACCACAAGCTGGCAACAATCCCCAAAACACAAGCCACAGCAATGGCCACCCCCGTTACCCCTAACTGGCCTGCGCCAAACCAAAAAGCAGATAGAGACAAAGGCACCAATACCCAATTAATGGCCGCATTAAGGTTAGGTTTATCCAGGGCATTCAACCCGGTGCCTAAAATGGCCATAAACCCACGAGCATAGGCAAATAGGACAATAATCTGAAACAACGGGACGGCCTGCTGCCAACGATCCCCATAAACGAAGGGAATCAGCATCGGGGCAACAACGAAGCCAATACTATAAAGGGGCGCAAAAACTAAAGCATAGACCTGCAAGAGCTGGCAAATATGGGATCGCTGGCCGGCGCTATCGCGCTGAGACAGAACGGAAAAGGTGACCCGGTTAATTTGGGATAGGGCAAAGATGGGCAGCATCGCCAGTTGATAGGCAAGGTTGTAGTATCCCAAGGGTTCCGTTCCCAGCCGCTTACCGATGATAAAGTTATCGCAGTTGGTATTGAAGTAGACAGCCAAATTCGTACTGGCTAAACCCCTGATATAGCTGCCTATGGCCCGTACTGCCGCTGGATCGGGTCGGAGTTGATAGACAAAGGGATAACGGCTGAACCAACGTTTGAGCAAAGATTCAACAGTGGAAAGGGCCAGCTCTCCAGCGACAAAGACCCAGACTCCACCGCCAAAACTGACGGTGAGGACGATGACGACAAAGCGGGCGATCCCTCCACTGACATCTGCGATCGCTAAAGACTGAAACTGCATCTGGCGTGCCAGGATGGCTCCATGGGATCCCCCCCCGCACTGATCAAGAAATCAAGACCCGCACAGGCCACTAGGGGCCAGAGCAGGGCAATCCCAAAAACCTGCGCCAAGAGCCAACCGGCAATCCCTTGCAGGAGAAACAGCCCCACAGAAATCGTGATCGTCAGACTGTAAACCGCATTCACCAAATGCTGATCCTCTAAGCCCCGTTGGACCAAGACACTGGCGAGGGCCTTGTCCTTAAAGAGATTAGAGAGGGTGGTGACAATCAACACCATCCCCCACACCCCAAAGTCTGTAGGGGAGAGTTGCCGTGCCAAGTAAATCTGGGTAAGCAACTGTAAGCCGCGATTGCCGACAAAGCTGGCCGTCACCAAGAGACTGCTGGTAGCGACCGTCGTTGAGCGGTTAAACCTCATACCATCTGCGGAATAGACTGCAACAGAGACTGACCATCCAGGTGATCAGGGCGCGGGGCCTGCAACAACTCTAAAATGGTCGGCGCTAGATCAACGACTTGAGCGGGTTCTGTCCGTTCAGTTCCCGCCGCAATCCCCTGCCCTTTGGCAATCACAAAGCCTTGGCCTCGGTGTCCCCCTGGGCGCGAGTAAGGCAAGGGTCCCACGCGTCCCAGTTGGGGGCTGTCCACCACATCACTGGGGTATTCATGCCAGAGAACGGCTAGATCAGCATCGGGATACTGAGGGCCATCGGCAGTGGGCGTCGGTCGAGTGCGAACCACCTCCTTGACGATCGGCTGCCCCGTCCGGCCATCGCGCAGTTGCAACAGCATATCTGTCAGGCGCTGGCAAAGGGCATCATACTCCTGCGGAGGGACAATTCCCTGACTTTCGCGGCCTTGTAAGTTAATGCGAATCAGCCCATCAGAAAACGCCGGTAGGGCAAAGGCTTGCATCTGGGACCAGAGGGGACTGAACCACATCGCTGGAATCCAGCTTAATTTTTCGCCTTGAGCGTGGAGTTGATAGGGAGAAATCACATCAGGTTGGGGGTAAGCGTGCAAAAACCGACTGGGTGTCCAAGGCCGCAACCAGCGGCGCAAAGGATTGGCATCGTATTTGCGAGACCAAACTTCTCCTGCCCAGGTGCGGCGCAGGGGTTTGGTAATCAGGGGGGGAGGAGGAGTATGACTATCACCGGGTGCGATCGCCACTTTGCCCGCAAAATTAAACCGGTAGATCAGTTCCGGCAGAATCGCCATACTCAGCAGATCGGTGTAGTTAACCCCCATTCCATGCACCGAAGGACAAATAATAGTGGCATTTTCTGGGGCCGCGTTCACCACTTGCTCAATGCCGCGATCAATGGCCTGAAACGCCTTTAACATCAGGTCTTCTCCCCGCTGCTGACCCCAGGTGGCATAGAGGGGATGATCGGGTTGGCTGAGGTGCCAGAGGTCATGGCCTGCACTATGGGCTTCCCCAAAGACAGTCAGGAATAAATCCCAGCGATCGCGGCGCAGTAAATCGCAGCAAATCTGGGCACGGGTGGTAGCACTTTGAATCAAAGCTTCTGTTAACCAGTCCGCATAGCTGGGATCCCACCAGTAGCCGTGATCTTTATAAATTACTGGATTTTCTCCATAGCGCTGAATCAACTCTGGCAATAGCTCCGGCGGACTAGAGTGGTTGGGCGTAAACGGGAAATGTCCCCCCCAGCCCAGCACTTGCAAACCCTTAATTTGATCCGATAAGGCGGCAACGGGCAAATCAAACGTAGCGACTCGATAGTCATCCCCCAAGGCATAAAACGGTGAATATTCTCGATAGTCATAGCCACTGGTGTGGTGATCAAAGCGGATGGTATAGGATTCTTTTTGGAAGTGGGCCGTGTCCCAAAATCCCGTTTTGTTAGGCAAGCACCCCGAAGAAAACATCACCCAAACTTTGTCAGTGCTAGAAGCGGGTGTGGCCTTGCCACAGTAGTCCACATTGCTTTCCAGCCGACTATAGAGACCTTGCTGACGCAAGCGATTTAAAGCTGGCAGGTGGCCAGCGGCGATCCACTGTTCGATGAGTTGCGGATCAGCAGCATCTAGGCAGATAACAAGGATGGGAGAGGGATTCATAAGATGTTGTCCTGGGGTAGGTGGGGGAGTAGAGGAGATAGGGGGAGTGGAAGGGTAGAGGGGGGCTTAAAATCTAATCCACTCAAGAATTTTCAGACTCATAAATGCAGCGATGGGGGGTGATGCGGACGGCTAGTTCTTGACCACGGCGACCTAAGCGTTCTCGGAGGGCGGGATCGCGGCATAGCCGCGACAGCACTGCTGTGATGTCCTGAGGAGAGTCTGGATCGACTAGGAGGCCATTCTCTTCGTGCAATACGGCATCACTGACCCCGCCGACGCGGACAGCGATCACGGGTTTGCCAAAGTAACCCGCTTCTAAATAGACAATGCCAAAGCCCTCAATGCAGCTTGCTTCAGCATCAAAGAAGGTGAGCATGGCAAATAGATCGGCGGCGGCGTAGTATCTGGCCAAGACTGCATCCTCAACACGACCTGGGAAGTGAACGCGATCGCTCACCTGAAGGCGATCAGCCAGTTCTCTCAGTTCAGTTGCCATAGGTCCCCGACCGCAGAGGATCAGATGGACATCGAGATCTAATGTCAGCAAGTCGGGCAATTGTGCAATCAGCCGCTGAAAGCCTTTGCGGCGGATCAAACGACCAACGGATAAAATGACAATTGCCGTCTCAGGAATATTGTGGTGTTGACGGACTGAATCTCTTTCATTGTTCTGTTCTAGAGGGTTTGTCAGAGCAAATTTTTCGGGTCTGACGCTGGGGTGAATAATGTAAATCGGTCGAGGCACTGATAAATGGGTCTGTAGATACTCCTGGGTGAAGGCGCTGTTACAAATCACCCCCTGCAACCGCCCCAAGGTCCAAACAAAGAGCGATCGCACCACAGGCTGCTTGAGGGCACAGAGTAAATCATTGCCATGCAGGTAGATAAAAAGAGACCGAATCGGCAAAAGGTAACTCAACAGCAATAGAGCCGGAAAGTCGTAGGCATGGCTCCACTCAATGGCGCGATAGTGATAGCGCCGATAGAGTTGCAGGGCTATGGCACAGGAGCAAACCATTGCTAGGACTTGTTTGAGCAGGCTACCTAGGACGCCCATTTTTTGCAACAGGGGCGGATTGAACCAGCGGTAAATGGTAAAGGGCTGAGCGAGATCAAACTCAGCATCTCCTGGACAAGCGGCGGCCAGGACAATAATACGTTCAGGGTCTTGAAGACAGCGATTATAGGCATATTCCTGGATACCCCCCACCTCTGGCAGAAATGTCCGACAGATGACCAGAATATCGGGGGATGGCTTAACCCGTACAGGAAGAGGAGGGGATTCGTAGAGGTTCTGCATAATCAATTAAGCTAATCTAGACCGATAGGGGTGCTATTCAGGAACACAATCCGGTGATTTCGAGCAGGGTACGGGCATAACCCGCAGCGCTGCAATGGGTTTTGACCCACTCTTTACCCTTAGCCAAAATAGTGGATGTATCTGGGTTTTCAGCAACTTCCACAATGGCGGCAGCCGCTGCCCCTGGATCATTGGGGTCCACCTGCCACGTATCAGGGGCAAACTGGCTGAGAATTTCCCCAATTCCCCCTGTCTGGCTGCCAATGACGGGTATACCGCAGGCAATTGCCTCCACCACAGTGCGGCCAAAGGGCTCTCTAGGAGAGAGGGCAACGACCACATCGGCGTATTTGTAGTACTCTTCAATGGCCAAAGCAGGCGGTAAGATGCTGAAGCAGTCCGCCACACCCGCTTGTGCAGCGGCATCCAGGAGAGCTTGGCTATAACTTTGGTTCGCAGAAAGGTCTTGACCAATCAGCACCCCGTGGTAAGTCTGTCCCTTTGCTCGCAGATGCACCAGAATGGAGATCAAAGCCTGCTGATTTTTGTCGTTGATGACGGGTTCATAGATATTGCGAATCCTGGCAGGACAAAGGATTAAACGCACCCCTGAGCGCAGAATAGGCTGGAGATTGAGGGGCGGCGAGGCTGGAGGCGGCAGATCGTTAAACTGTTGGGGATCGACGGGTTGATAGAGGACAGCAGGACGCTGCCCCGTTAACCGTTGAATATACTCTGCGGTGAAATGGGAATTACAGAGTGCCGTCGGCGCAAGACTGGCAAAAGTTACCTTGCGAGCCAGATAGCCCCAGGGATTATAGGAAAGCGCTAGGTCATGAAAAAGTGAAAAACGGAGCGACCGCTGAGGCGAAGTCGAAAAGACGCTTTCCACAAAATGGGTAGCAGGCGACGATCCACACAATTATCCAAGAGCAGGGGGTCTTGTTGGGGTTGTTGATAGACCCATTGCAGCGCCCGTTGCAGGAATTGGGGCTGACTGTCCGCCGCGATCGCTTGCAAAACCTCACCCTGACCCACATCCTGCAAATAGGTTTCCATCAAGGAACCTGACCAAACCAACACCCGGACTTGTGGGGATAGGCCAAAGTCTTGACAGGCCTTGATAAAGGATGACAAGGTGATCAGCGTGCCGCCCAACGCCGTACAAATACCCGGTAAAATCAGTAGCTTCTTCATCAGCAAATTCAAGTTCCAAGAATGTCGTTGCCACTGGGAACCACGGGTTTCGGTGACCGTTTGCCGTGCAGATACTCGTGCAATCCATGCTGGAGAACAGACTGGCTTTCATCTGGACACAACAGACAGATACTTCCCCACAAGACTCGAATCAGCGTTTCCTTGGGGCTGCGGCCAATGCCAATACTCTCGCTTAGGCTCATCCCCATAATTTGAACGGCTTCTGCCCAAGAAATCCTTCTCCGTTGCAGGGCGCTGAAGGTGCGATAATCTGCGTCCAACTCAATATTGCAGGTCTGGGACAACGCCATTTTGATTGCCATTTCATTGATTGTGGTGACGATCATCTGCCTTACCCAGATATGATGGGACAAATTCAAGGTAGACCCATGCAGATTCCCACCGTGCAGCCGATAAAACATCAGGGGGTCATTGATCTGGCCCACGGGACCATAGAAAGGAACCGTCGCCATCAGATAAGCATCTGCACAAGTTCTCAGTTCGGGCATGGGCAAAACCTGGGCCAGCACGGTTTGCCGATAGGCCAAAGCAGAAGTGAGGGCCGAACGATATTTGCCATACTTGCACAACAATGGGCGGACATCTCCAGTCGCCAAGGTCTTCTGAGGTTGATGCTCTAGGGAGAGTCCTTCTGTATTCACTAAAGTCCAAGGATGGGAAAGCTGTACCCAAGTCGGATGCTCTTGAAATTCGGCCACCACCCTGGCCACTTTCTGGGGGTGGAAATAATCATCGGCGTCCAGTAGACAGATAATCTCTCCCTGGGCTTGGGCAATCCCCACAGTCAAGGCGACGCCCTGGCCACCGTTGCTCTGCAAGATAGGGGTGATCTGATCGCCATACGCTTGGATGACATCAGTTGATTCATCTGTGGAACCATCATCGACGACAATCAGTTCAATATGGGGATAGGTTTGGGCTAAAACGCTGGCGATCGCGTGATCGAGAAACCGTCCATAGTTGTAGTTGTTAATCACAACACTCACCAAGGGCTGGGGGCTTAAGGGCGGTAAGTCGAAGGCCGGAAAAGGATCCATGATCACACCTCTGGAGCCGATCTCCGGCTCAGCTTGGTGCGGACATAGCCTCGCAGTCCCTGCCGCAAAACCGCTATTCCTTGTTGGGGAAATAAAGCACACATGGCCCGATGCAACAGCCGAATGCCAGTATCTCTAGGGCTGCGACCAATGGCATAACTTTCTTGCAGGGAGAGCCGAATAATGGCGAGGGCTTCAGCCAGCGGCACGCCGCCTTGGGCGATCGCCCGATAGGCACGGTAGTCTACATCCCGATCCAGGTCAAACCGTTGGGAAGGGTCAACTTGTGCCGCTGCTTGATTGATATAACTGGCGATCAGCTCACGAGCCTGGATCAGATAGTCCACATTGCTGTTACGGGCCTGGATATTGTTGCCATGAATGCGATAGGCCATCAGGGTCTCGTTGAGACTGCCCACCGCACCATAAAAGGGCAGGGTGGCATTCAAGTAAGAATCAATAATGCAGCGCGGGGGAGCGGGCATGACTTGCTGCAATACCCTGCGTCGATAGGAAAGAGCCGAGGTAATTCCTGACGCATACTTCCCCCATTGCAGCAATAAAGGTTCAACCTGTCCCTGACTTAAGACATTAGAAGAATTTTTCCCCAGTTTTTGGCTGGCGGCATTCATCGTCGTCCAGCAATGGGCGATCTGACCCCACTCGGGATGGTTTGCAAAGGCAGTGACCACTTTCTCCACTTTGTCTGGGTAAAACTGGTCATCGGCATCTAACAAACAAATAATCTCGCCCTGAGCCTGGGCAAAGCCCGTATTAACGGCTGCACCTTGGCCACCAGTGGCTTGAAAAACCGAAATGAGGCGATCGCCATAGGCGGTGATGATCTGTTCTGAATGATCTGTGGAGCCATCGTCAACCACAATCAACTCGATATGGGGATAGGTTTGAGCGAATACACTCTCAATGGCCTGACTCAAAAATTGCCCGTAATTGTAGTTGTCAATAATCACACTCACTAGCGGTTTAGCCGACAAGTTCGACTGGGCAGAGGATAGAGATAAGGTTTGAGTCATGGCTAGAGGACAGGAGGATCAAGAATAGGATAGGGAAGGGTTCTAGGGCTGGGCGGGGGCGATCGCAAGATTGCGCTAATCAATAAAAGGGGCATAACCACGGATTCAAACTCCATCACACAAAACACCAAGCTGAACAGGATCATGATCAACAGACTGACTAAGGGGCGATCTCGGCGGGTACGATATAGCCACCACAGCCAGTTTGACCACATCCCCACGAATAGCAGCGTTCCCAGAAGTCCGCGTCGGTAAAGCAGGGTGCCTAAATAAAAGCTATGGGAACCAACCGTTGCAGGTGCATATCCTGGTAAGACTGTCTCTCCCCTTTGAACGTAACCCAGCAGAAAGTTGATCTCTGGCCCTTCTAGGCTCTGTTTCCAGGTGCGACGATAAATCTCTGAGCGCACGGCGGTGGAATCACCCCGAAACTGGGCTGTCTCTGTGGCAGTGTGCTGGGATGCCTCCAAGAGGGCGTTGGTGATCGGCGGCACCGAAAAGGCTGAGAAACTGACAATCGCCAAAACGAGACAAACCAACCAGGGTCCCCAGACTTTACCGGTGCCCAGTAACCAGCGCAGGATCAAGATGATGGGCAATGTTACCCAGACAGAGCGGGTTCCACTCAGCAATAGAATAAAAATCCCAGTGGCTGACAAGCAAGCCGTCCAGAGAGGCGATCGCACCTCTGTGGCCAACAGAACAATAAAGGCTGCCACTAATGCTAGGGATTCAGGACCAGCAAAGAAAAAGACATAGCGGACAAACCCAGGAATTGAGTTGTCTGCCGGGAAATAGGGCATGAGAAAATTACTGTTGCCATCTCCTGGCACAAACTCTCCATCCTTGCCCGTTAAAAGCGCAAATCCACTCTGCCAGATTGTATAGTCACCCTGGCGGAGCAGAAAGTAAATACAGCCCCAGCACAAGAGCATCTCCACCACAACCACAGAAAATGCCCAAGCGACAATGGGTAAACGAACTCGAATATTTTGACTTTGAATAAACCACAGGATCAAACCCGGTGCAATCCAGGCATTTACTGTCCCTAAAACAGTTCGCGTATCCAGAGGAGCACCGGTACTGCTATAAATGGCAATGGCGATTAACCAATGTCCGCCAAAGGCGAGGATCCCCCATACCAATAGACTGGGTGCAGCCATCTTCAAAGTTTTTGCTGGCGAATCGCCTGGAGACCAATGCCTAGGGCTAGGAACAACAGCAGATAACTCCAGCCCCACAACCACCATAAAGGAATCAAGACAATGCCCAAGCAAACGAGCTGTTCTGAGGGGGTTAGCACAGGCCAACGTAGGCAGATGCCGCTGAATAATGGAACTTCTGGGGTCATTCTCTGCATACTGATGGTCTGCCCCTTAGTACTGGCAAGTGGATTGCACTGACCGCAGGTCTTATTCAACATGGGCAGAGGAAAGATAGTTGGGCACTGGATCGCCATTACGCCAGAGGCTTGTTTTCCCTTCATTGATGACCAAACCCATAACCTGGTCGTTCCAGCGTTTCAATTGCTCAAGACTCTCGTCTAATAACTCTGGTTTATGCTTTTCATCAGCACTGATCAGCAAGAGATTGGCTGAACTCGGTACCATCAAATCAGCTTCTTTAAAAGCGTTTAAGGGTGTACCATCGATGATCACATAGTCATAGTGATAGATAGACTGGGCAAAGTCCAAGGTTTTCTTAAAGCTGTTCTTGGGTATGAATTCACCGAGAGCCTCGTTTCTCAGACTCATGGGCAAAAAGTCGATTTGGTTCTGGACTGGCATCGGCAGGGGCAGTGTATCTAGATCGCCAGAGCAACTAAACCCTAACTGTTGTGTCAAAGTGAACCGCTGCCAGTCAGTATCCACCAGCAACACCCGCGCACCCAGATGGGTGAGGGCACTAGCAAGACCAAGGGCAACGGTTGTTTTACCTTCACCACAGGTTGTACTGCTAATGAGTAAACGGCGATCTCTCGAATTGCTGAAAGCCATGGCGTGAAGGGTTGCAGCCAATGATCTAAATACTTCCGAGTGAGCCAAGGCAGTCTTGGGTTCCTCTTCCAGTTCCTTGAGATGGGGAATACGGCTTAAGATGGGGAGAGCCTCTAGGAAAGTTTTCTCTGATCTAAGGAGATTAACCCTAGAACGACGGCCTTCTAGAAACAGCACTAAAGCTAAACTGGCAAACCCCGCACTTAAAAAACCGCCCAGCAGCATCAATCTCCGACTGGTTCCTGAGGGTTTATCAGCGACTCTGGGGGAGTCTAGGACTTGGACACTGGGGTAGGTGCCAAAGGCATTGAGGCGAGTCGCCTGCACCTGAGCCACTAATCCGTTATACACCCCTTCATCTACCTCATACTGGCGCTGAAGTCGATTCAAGGTTGCCTGTTGAGCTGGCAGGGTTTGCAGTTGGGCGTTCTGCTGCTGAATTTGTTGTTGTAATTGTTTAGCCTGAAGGTCTAGTGCTTCGGCATCGCCGCTGGCCACCACCAACTGCTGAATCAGTGGGGCAGATTCCTTTGTCATTGAAGGATTTAAGCCCTTTAAGGATTGGGCTGCCCGTGCAGCTTGGGCGTTGACTTGACGCAATAACTTGTCTCTGAGTTCTAAGGCAGCCTGGGTTTGGGGGGATGCATCTGTGTATTGATTACGGGCTTCAGCCAGGATCACTTCTTGTTCAGCGAGTCTTTGGCGGAGGCGTTGGTAGGTTGGGTCTTCCCCAAGCTGGAGAGAGCCTACAGCCGTCTGTGGGCTGAGACGCAAAACCTGACTTAACTGCTTTACCCTGGCTCGTGCTGCTTTACCTTCAGCCAAGGTTTGAGAATAAGAGGTTTTCAGGGTATTAATGGTCGTGATTAGTTGCTCCGTTTGATCGGTACTGCTAACTAAACCCGTTTTCTGTTGAAATTGCTTGAGAGTGTTTTGCGATTTTTCCCAACTCTGGCGAGCAGCCTCTAGCTCTTTTTGCCGAAAGGCAGCTTGTTGAGTGGCATCACTATTGCGCAACTGGTTTAAACGTTGCTCAAAGGCACCAATAAAAAGGGTCGCTCGTTGTTGGGCAATCTCTGGGTGATCGCCTTGCACCTGCAAAGAAAGAATCGTCGACTCGCTTTCCGGGGAGACATCAAACAAGCCTTTGTAAGTCTCTAGTTGTGGATATTCACCCTTGTCTGGATCTTGGCTCCAAGCGATTTTGAGGGTTTCGTTGCTGGTTGCGATCGCCCCAAGGATCTTCAGTAAGTTGAGCTGTTGGGAAAACACAACGCCATTGCCGCTGTCTAAATTTCCTAACTTGCCCAAGTCAGTTTGTAGATTGCTGGTGGCATTCGGAACAATGAGCGAAGCGCGAGCGACCCAAACTTGGGGAGTTTGGATCATAGAATAAGCAACAACGGACCAGATTAAAGCATTTAAACCCAGTAGTGGTGCCCAGTGGCGCTTGAGAATTCCCACCTCTTGTTCCATACTCACCGTGGATAAACCTTGCATAGGTGATCGACTAATTGAGGCCCTTCCAAAGTCGACTCAGACAAAGGCAATGGCACATGGGTAACAACTTGTTCCAACTCTGCTAGGGAAATGCAGTAGGTGACCCCCCATTGAGCCACGGTTTGAGCAAACGTCAGTTGATGGTTATCGATATGCTCTCCATAGGTTGCTAAGCGAGGGAGCAAAACGAATGCTGCACCTCGCTTAATCAGGGTTCGGGTAGATCCTTGACCCGCATGGGAAATGGTCAGTCGGGATTGTTTAACCTTGTCCATGAGAATATCAAAGTTGAGCATGGCTACCGATTCCACCAATGGATTGCTCCTCAAGGCAGCAACATTGCTAGCCCCATACTGAACAAACATTGGCTCATCAATAATCCCAGTTTTCAAGAGATGATCGAGCCACAGAATGACCCGATCAAATGGAAAAGGACTAGTGCCCAGGGTGACGGTGATCATGTGACATAGCCTGCAAAAACAGCCTTTGGATACTTTTGCGACAATTTAGGCCACTGCACATACAACTCATCACACAAGGGATAAACCAGTTTCCCCGAAAGACTCAGATCATTGCTTCTGGAGATACTTTCGATATACATAAAGCGGATATCCAAGAACTTTGCCACCAGAGCAAAGCCTACGGCAATGCTTGAGCCAGTCGAGATGATGAGATCTGGCTGCTCTTTGCGCAAAATGCTGACGACTTGGGGTAAATTTCCCAAAAGTGCGCCTACGTCCCTGGGACCCTGGTAGGGTAACCAGATCACTCTTTCTCCGTCAGCGCATAGATTCTCCGTATCACTTTTTGGATCCGTAATCCATAGGCGATCGTGCAAAGACCAGAAGGGTTTGAGACTTTGCATCGTGGCAAAATGACCGCCGGAGGTGGCGGCGAGGAGTAATTTCATAGAAAAAGGTCACCATCTGTGTTGTATGTGCCTTCTGGGATAAACCCTGAACTCATTTCCCCCAACACAAGCAGCGTTCTCTGGTTTGGCTTTAATGCCATTACCAGAACCCAGTGAGTAAAACTATAGATGCTAGAAATTAAAGTGGAAGCCTACTAGCCAGACGCGAAAGGTGTGCGAGGGGCAGATGCTTCCAAACGGCTAATCAAGACATAAAATAAGCTGAAATCACACATTACTGTTGAGTCTGACTAAAGTTCAAACAAATAAGCAGCTATACCTAGAGTTTCATCTTGTCTCTATATTCAGAGAATGCAAGGCAACTTCAGGTTGTTAACTTTTGTTTGATAAAGAACTATAGCTTACATCAACATTGTATTGCACGTTACCACAATATTTTACTTATGTAAAGAAAAAAGATACTGAAAAGTGCTGTTCCTACCGCTACCAGTCGCCCAACCCAGTGGTATCTTCACCCACTTTCAGTACCACTGCTTGAAGATAGTTTCCTAATTGACCACCTTATTCATATAGTCTCCCCAAAGGTTGGCCGCTTGAGCACTACTACCGGAGGTGGGGCTATTGTCATCGTTTCCCAACCAGATGCTGGTCAATAAATTGCGACTTGGAACATAGCCTACAAACCACAAGTCTCGACCTGAATTGGTTGTCCCCGTTTTGCCCGCTGCCCCTTGGCTAATGGCAGCCCCGCGTCCGGTTCCCGACTGCACCACCTGGGTCATCATCTCTTGCATGACCCCAGCTACGCTGGGATCAAGGACTTGGGAACTGGGGGTTTGGCTATGGTCATAAATCACTCGGCAGGTGGCAATGGAACGAGCATCTTTACAATCCCCCGCATCTAGAACTTGGCGAATCGCCAGGGGCAGTTTGCGACGCCCCCCATTAGCCACCACCGCATAGGCCCGCGTCAGTTCCAACGGTGATACTTCACTTTGCCCCAATACTAAAGCCGGAACCGCTTGCAATCGAGATGTAATCCCTAACTTGCGGGCGGTAGCAATCACCCTAGGCAGGCCGACATCTTGGGCGACTCGTACGGCGATCACATTCTCTGAAAGGGCAAATCCACGAAACATATCCAGATCGCCACTGCCGCCATTCCGGCAGCCGCTAAAGGTTTGACCTTGCCAGGTTAACGGTGCACAAGCATAGGTTTTATTGGGGGAAATATTGGCATCCACCGCAGCAGTATACCCAAACAACTTAAACGTTGATCCGGGCTGACGCAAGGCTTGGGTGGCGCGATTGAACTGACTTTTGCTGTAGTCTGTCCCGCCAACTAAGGCCATAATTTCCCCAGCTTGATAGTCCAGCGTGATCAAGGCTCCTTGGGAGTACCCAAAGGTCGATCCGCTAGTGGCAACGGAGTCACTCAGGGTTTCTTCCGCCGTAGTTTGCAGGGCTAAATCTAAATTCGTGGTGACAATAAAATTCCCTTCCTGAGCTAAGCTAGACCCTAATAACTCCTCTAGCTCAGCAAACACATAACTGTAGTAATAGGGAGCCTTAATACTTTGCAGTTCTTCACGGGCTTTAGGACTGAGGTCGATGCGAGAGCGTCGGGTTCGGTCGGCGTCGGTCTGGCTAATGCGACCCTGCTGAGCCATGCGGGTAATGACTCGATTGCGATATTCTAAGGCCGCATTATAGTCTTGGACTGGATTAAAGGCATTGGGAGCGGGCAAAATCCCCACCAGGGTAGCCGATTCAGCAATGCTCAAATTTTTGGCGGGCTTGTCAAAATAAAAGCGGGCGGCATCTTCAAAACCATTGGCATAAATACCCAGATAGACCTTATTCAGATAGGTGAGCAGGAGAAAGTCTTTGCTATAGTAGGTTTCCAGCTTCAGGGCCACCACAGCTTCTCGAAATTTGCGATCGAGGCTATCTTCACTGCCGACATAACCGCGAAACAGGCTACGCGCCAACTGTTGGGTCAGGGTACTGCCCCCCTCTCTGAGGGTGCCACCCCTGAGGTTGGTGACAGCGGCTCTAGCAAGGCCAATGGGATCTACCCCCATATGCCAGTAGAAGCGGCTATCTTCAGAAGCCAGTAAGGCATCCACGATATGGGGTGAAAAGTCGGAGAGTTTCTTGACTTCGGCATGAACTGTCTCTCGCCGCCGAGCTAGGGGAGTTTGATCCCGAGCCAGGACAACGATAGGGCCTTGATTCGTGGTGGGCAGGGGTTTAACTGTAAATTTTTGCCACTCGATCGCCACGAATACCAAGGTGATACCAACCACGCCAGCAGTGCCGTATAAAAGATAACGGATGCCCCGCACATACCAAGGGGGTGGGTCGATATATTGGACGTTCACTGCAGCTTCTAAAGCCGCAGGTCCTAAGGTGAGCACGTCCTTGTGGCGGAGCAGATGAGACTCTACCCGACGTTTTTTACGGAAAACACCATTGGTGGATTGCTCATCCCGGATCACAAATAAATTACGGCGTTTTGGATCCCGTTGAACAGAAGCATGAACTTGGCTAACAATGGGATTGCGAATAACGATGTCGCAGGTGCGCGCACTTCGCCCCAGAATATAGCGATCGCTAATTAAGGAATACACCTGAGGTTCACTGTCCCCAGAATGGATTTTCAGCTCTGGTACACGGGCATTGCGTTTGAGGGTGAGTTTGGAGAAATCGGCTTTGGCTTGAATGGTGCGAACCACCTGCGTCACATTGCTAAGGAAGGTCTTAGACGGCGAGGGTTTAGGAGAAGTCATATCTATCAATCTCAATCGTCAATTGTGAGGACGAGCAGAGTGCTGATCAGCTCAAATCTGGCAGAGAAGTCATGCAGGGGTTCTATGTTTGATTTTACAAGCTCTGTCTGACTACACAGAAGCGACAGGATGTGCTTCTATCCTACTGGGTGCTGGCTTGTTGATGTTGTTGCCAGGAATGAACTTATCAATTGTGAACTTTCGATTTTCCTATGTTGTCCTGTTGTCGGATGTGATTGCCCACTGGCGATCGCTCCTGTTAGCTCTCATCTGTACCTTAATGTACGTGTTGTCCATGCCCATGCTTGCGGTTCTCATCGGCCAAGCCGCGCAATATGTAGGAGAGCAAAATTTACAGGCCCTGGTGCAGTTGCCGATGGGGGTTTCCCTCTTTTTTGGGATTAGGGGACTGTTTGAATATGGCCAGGATGTTTTGATGGCTCAGGTGGCCTTTAACATTACGCTCAAACTGCGGCATAAAGTCTATAACCACCTTCAGCAGATTGATTTATCCTATTTTCAGCGTTCCGCAACGGGAGACCTGACCTATTGCCTGACGGAAGATATTGATCGCATTGGTGAAATTTTGAATCAACTGTTTCATCAATCCTTACCTTGTATCTTGCAGTTGCTTGCTGTCGTCGCCTACATGATCTATCTCAATTGGCCCTTAACCCTGGCCTCTCTGGTGTTAGCACCCCTAGTGGGAGGGGTGATCGGTTGGTTTGGCGAACGCCTGCTCGTTTTTGCCCGCCACCGCCAAAGGCAAGTTTCCACCCTGGCGGCCTTACTCACGGAAACCTTTAGCAATATGGAGCTGGTTAAATCCTATGGTGCTGAGGACTATGAAGTGGCACGATTTATGGAGGTTGCCCAGCAAAACCGCAATGCCACCTTTGCGGTAGAGCGGGTCAAGGCCATTCAATATCCGATGGTCGGCATTTTAGAAGCGATCGCAGTTTCCCTCCTCTTGCTTTTAGGGGGTTGGCAGATTAGCCGGGGCCAATTAACTGCCCCGCAGTTCATTAGTTTTGTCACTGCTGCGGTCTTGCTCATCGACCCCATTAACCTGATCACCGAGAATTACAACAAATTCAAGCAAGGCCAAGCCTCTATGGATCGAGTTCTGGCGTTGCTGTGCCTACAACCGCAAGAGCGTGATCCCGTGCAGGCAACTTCCCTAATTTCGGTACAAGGCTATCTGGAGGTGGAGCAAATTAACTTTGCCTATCAGCCGGATCAACCTGTTTTAGAGAACTTGAGTTTGCAAGTGCATCCCGGCGAAGTGGTTGCCTTGGTAGGTGCCTCTGGGTCGGGGAAATCCACCTTAGCCCATCTGCTCCTGCGCCTTTACAAACCCCAATCCGGCAAAATTTTGCTAGATGGCGTGGATATTCAAACCGTGACGCGCCAGAGTCTCTGTCAACAGATTGGCATCGTTCCCCAACGAACCCAGCTCTTTGCGGGTACGATTGCCCAAAACATTGCCTATGGTCATCGCAATTTTGATCTGGGCAAAGTCGAAGCAGCCGCAGAGGCGGCCAATGCCCTAGGGTTTATTCACCAACTGCCCGCAGGTTTACAGACCTATTTAGGGGAGCAAGGCACAACCCTATCTGGGGGGCAACGACAAAGGCTGGCGATCGCCCGCGCTGTCTTCCATAACCCTCGGATTTTAATTTTGGATGAAGCCACCTCTGCCCTGGATGCCGAATCAGAAGCTTTGGTACAAGAAGCGTTGCAGCAGTTAATGTGCGATCGCACAGTGATCATCATTGCCCATCGCCCTACCACCCTTCGACACGCCGATCGGATTCTAGTAATGGTAAACGGGGGCTTGATCACAGCAGGCACCCATCAACCCCCAATCCCTTTTCAGCAAAGCTACAAAATGTTACACCCCAAGCCTTGACGCAGATTTAGTATTCAGAGAAACTAAATCCTAACTCCAAAAGTGCTTACTCTCACAAGCAAAAACTTTTGTTACAATTGACCCTAAATTAACAACGCTTTATTACAAAAAATTATATTAGTATCAGTGCTAATTACTGACGCTGCACTTTCCCCGCTCACATCGTTGTTTGGTGGTGCATATAACATGGAAACCCTTGAGTTTGTCATTTATCCCGATGGTCGGGTGCAAGAGATGGTAACGGGAATAATTGGGTCTTCCTGTTCAGAAGTCACGGCTGCCATCGAAGCCCAACTGGGTCAAGTCGTCACTCACCGACCCACCTCAGAATTTTTCACTCAGCCAGTTACTGTGCAACAAGCAGCTATAGCTGCTACTCAAGTTGGCCATAGCCAATGGTAAATGTCCTGTCTTAGTCTATATCCCAATTGGCCAAGACACTGTCCCTATTGTCCACTCAATTATGGAATCAATACGTCACTATGTCTCATTTCAGCCAAATCAAAACTCAAATCCGTAATCTACCTGCCCTCAAGTCTGCCTTATACGACTTAGGTTTAGATTGGAAAGCAGGCCCTCAACCCATTCGCGGTTACCAAGGTCAAAACCAAACGGCTGAGGTCGTTATTGAGCAAGACAATGGCTATGACATTGGCTTTAGCTGGAACGACCAAGAGTATGAGCTGGTTGCGGATATGGATTTTTGGCAGCAGGCTTGGTCCGTGGATCGCTTCTTAGAGCAGGTTACTCAGCGCTACGCCTATCACACCGTAGTGAATACCACCGTGGAGCAAGGTTTCCAAGTCTCCGAGGAAGTTAAAAATACAGACGGTTCTATTCGATTGGTGGTTCAGCGCTGGAATGCGTAATGACTGATTTCAAGTTGGGTGAACAACAAGCCCCTGAAACACGCCCTCAGGTTAGTGAAGCTCCTCCCTCAATCCCAAATCCTCGTTCGGGTTTAGAGCCAGAATTAGGCGGTGGCCTGCGCACGGCTCCAGAACGAACGGGCTTAGAACCGGAATTGGGGGGTGTGGTTCGGCAAAAAGGGGTGTATGTGGACGAGCCGACCTGCATTGGTTGTAAGCATTGTGCCCATGTCGCTCGCAACACGTTTTACATCGAACCCGGTTATGGTCGCTCTCGTGTTTTCCGCCAAGATGGTGACTCGTTTGAGGTGGTGCAAGAAGCGATTGATACCTGCCCTGTAGATTGTATTCACTGGGTTGATTACACCCAAATCCAACAGCTAGAAGAGGAGCGCAAATACCAACAGGTGAATATTCTCGGATCCCAGGTTCCTGTCACCTACACCAAGCGCACCGCTGCCAAGCGGCGTAAAAAGCCTCGTCCTCTCTCTTCAGAAGCTCCAAAACTTGAGCCTAGATCTTAGCAGCAACTATATTGCACTTCCCATAAAGATTAAAATTTAAGGCTTTTGCCTTTTTACCTCCGCCCAGCGGTACTAGCATGAGCTGTTCTGTAAGGTTTCTTTAAGCGTTTGTCTTCTTCTACGGTGTTTGCTTCCCTGATTGGGCGGTATGAGCGTTTTGGGATCCATTTGGGTCTAGAGCGGGTTCAAAGTCTCTTAGATCTCTTGGGGCAGCCTCATCGACGAGTACCAGTTATTCATGTCGCTGGTACTAATGGCAAGGGATCCGTTTGTGCTTATCTCTCTTCTGTCTTGACGATGGCGGGGTATCGTGTGGGGCGCTATACTTCTCCTCACCTCACGGATTGGACAGAGCGAATTTGCATCAATGAGCAGCCCATTGATGCTGCCACCCTGACCCAACACTTACTTGATCTAGAAGCGATACTTGCTTCCACGCAAGGCGTGCCAACTCAGTTTGAGGTGTTGACGGCTTTGACATGGCAATACTTTGCCCAACAGCAAGTCGATATTGCTGTGATTGAAGTCGGTTTAGGGGGGCGCTTAGATGCCACCAATGTCTGTGATCAGCCTTTGGTGAGTGTGATTACCTCGATTAGCCGTGATCATTGGCAGCGCTTAGGACCGACGTTGGCCGATATTGCCCAGGAAAAAGCCGGGGTGTGTAAACCCCATTGTCCAGTTGTGGTGGGTCCCTTGCCCCCAGAAGCAAAGGCTGTGGTCCAAGCTAAAATTGAGGAACTCCAGTGTCCAGCTCAATGGACTCAACCTGCCCGCCGCGTCGATAGACCTGCCATGGCTACAGCAGGTTTATCCCTAGATTGGGCAGCCGCAGAGGGGCTGGTATTTCCCCTGCATTTATTAGGAGAGATGCAACTAACCAATGGGGCGGTGGCGATCGCAGTTCTCCAAACTTTGCGCAGCCAGGGCTGGCAGATCTCCGATGCCGCCATCCAGCAGGGTATGGCTAATACGCATTGGCCGGGGCGACTGCAATGGGTACACTGGCAACAACAACCCCTCTTAATTGATGGAGCCCATAACGCGGCAGCGGCGTTGGCATTGCGGCAATACGTTGACAGTCTGCAACCTTCTAGGGTGCATTGGTTGATGGGGATGTTATCCAGCAAAGATCATGGCGATATTTTGCGGATAGTGTTGCGATCAGGGGATACCTTGTCCTTAATGCCTGTCCCCGATCATAGCAGTGCAGATGAGCGAACCTTAGCAAAGCTGGCCAGGACGATTTGCCCCGGCTTAGCCCGCTGTCAGTGTTTTCCTAGCCTAGCGTTGGCTTTAGAGGATGCTGTGACTCTGAGTGAACAGCCAGCACCACTCAGGGTATTGTGTGGCTCTTTGTACCTCGTTGGCCAATACCTGAAAACCTATCCCCCCACTGTTTGATTCCAGACTTTTTCAGCATCCGCCAAGGCTTGGTCAACGGATTTGCGATTTGACATCGCCTCCCGCAAATTTTCGTACAGTATCTTCTGTAACTTTTTGATATCCTGGACGCTGGGAATCAAAACCTCAGAATCTTTCAATTGACTGGCACTGAGGACACGAGCTTTATCCGTGGCATTGCTTTCCTCTGCTTTACTAAAGTAGGGATCACTCAAGGATGTTTGGGTAGAAGGCAACACATTGGCTTGTTTGGAAAAAGCCAACTGATTCTCAGGATTAGTGATAAACAGGGCAAATTTTAGAGCCTCATCGGGTTTATCCGTATCTTTAGGAATAACTAAATTCATAACGGCGACATTTCTCTTGCCCGTTGAACCCGTAATCTGAGGTGCAGCGGCAGATACCTTGGCAATATCAGGGGCATTGGTTTTGACGATGTCTAAGGACTGAGGGCTGGAGGAGATTAACGCTACATTACCCGACTGGTAAAAGTCTATGGCTCCTTTATGGTCTTCAGTGAGGACAGCGGGAGGAATTAACTTTTGTTGAAATAAATCTACCCAATACTGAAAGGCGGCTTTGCCCGCAGGGGTATTGAAAGCGGCTTTATCTTGAGTATCGATGAGCTGCACTCCCATTTGCACAAAGGATTCCATCAATTCCCCTGAGCCTGTGGGATTGGTGGTAATGAAGAAAGCATATTTACCTGTTTTTTCTTTAATCTTCTGGGCGGCTTCAGCTAATTCAGCATAGGTTTGGGGCGGTTTTGTAACGCCTGCTTCATCAAAAATCGCTTTGTTATAGATGGCAATCCGAGAGGTTAAGTACCAGGGCACACCAAAGGTCTTGCCATTGAGAGAACTCGCTTCCCAAATATTGGCCAGGTAGCGATCGCGATCCGCTTTTGAAATTGCTTTATCAAGATCTAACCAGCTTCCTTTCCCAGCTAATTGAAAGGCAAAATCAGGATTAAGATTGACGACATCCGGCGCAGTTTTACCTTCTATGGCAACCCTAATCTTGCTTTGCATCCCCGCCCAAGAAACGTCATCCCACTCAACCGTAACGCCAGGGTTTTCTTTCTCAAATTGATCAATGAGCGGCTCAAAATAAGCACCAAACTTGTGTTTGGGCAGATCCATCGTCCAAAAGTCGAGGGTATTACCACTGCTTTGCGGTGCCGGGGTACAGCTAATTAGCCAACTCAGAAATATCCCTAGGAGGGTGAATACTCCAAAGCGTTGCCAAGTTTTGCGCTGAATCATGGGTTTCTTATGTAGTGACTAGGTATGAGATTAATATCATTTCTTGATGATCAGGTTACCGATTGGGGTAGGGAAGATGAGGAAAGTAGGGGGAGCACTGCAACTCAATTTCGGAGAATTGGAATTAACTCAAGATATCGTGTAACAGTTTACGCTGATTCGAATCACTTTCTTGTCAGTTTGTTCCCGAACATCAAGTTTCAACTGAAAACCGGGTTCCGATTGTCCAAGCTCTTGGCAGCCCCATTAATCCTAAAAAAGCTGGATCCGACTTTGGCAAGCAGGGGACACCGACCTGCGTTATGCTGGCTAATACTGGGTTAATAACATCTCGTTGATGGTAATAACCCGCAAGCGGATACCCCAAAGTCTGAAGGCGATGCAACTATACCGTCGCAGTTGGCTGTTTTCAGTAGGTGTGTTCTGCTCTGCTGCTATCCTCTGTTGTGTCAGGCCGTTGCCCTTACTTTAAGCAAGATTCAGCAAACTGTTGGTGTGAGCAAGTTGAACTCTTTGTTGCAGACGCTATTGACCGATTTACCGCAACTGCGATCGCAGATGTATTTTAAGTCCTCTTTGAATGCCCTGTGTCGGGCAATTGAAGATGTGGTACTAGCGGGAACCGAGGCTCCTTTAGTCATTGCTAGTTTCCAGCAGGAACGCTTTTATCGGCAAGAAACCCGCCGTTATCAACGCATTGCCCAACAAACCGATCAGGTGTATGTGCTGGCAGCACCGGAACCCGAATCCAGTTTTGCGATCGCCTCCGACTTCTACGAAACCATTCCCTTAAATGCCGATGACGGTTTAGCCAAAGAAAAACATCTGATCATTATTGGCCAAGACTATACGGCCTGCTTGGTCTGCCGCGCTCAACAGATGGTTCTCAGCTCTATGGAGCAATCCCAGCGGTATGAGGGAATTTGGACTTTTGAGCGGGAGGTGAGTCTACATGCAGCCCAATTATTACTGGAGCGAATTACCCAGTATCGACCGGAGTTAACAGCCAAAGTTAACCAAGCCAAGGGGCGGTATTGGAAATCGACCTCCTCAAAGCAGATGGGGCATCCCAGCCTACCTGTACTACAATCGCGGGTTTTTGGGGAGCGACTGGTGACCTACTTGCAGGCCAGCCAATATAAATTATTGAAAGCCTATCGGGCCTTATCGGCAAAGGAGCGAAAAGAGCGTTTTGCCAACGCCATGACCGCCGCTATTCGTCGTTCTCTTGATCCCAAAGAAGTCTTAGCCGTTGCCGTTCATGAATTAGGAAAAGTCTTCGAGCACTGCCGCTGTATTCTGTATTGCTGTGAGCGTACCGATACCCAAGTCGAGATTGAATACGAATTTGTGGCACCGGGTTTACCCGCTTTACAAGGCAAGCCATGGCCGATCAGTACCAATCCCCTGTTATCTGTTGCCCTTGCCCAAGAGCGGGCGATCGCCATTGCCGATGTTGCCGAACTCCAGATTCTCCAGCAAGATCCGGGATTTGCTACTGAGTTGGCTCAATGGCAAATTCGCTCTTGGCTAATTGCCCCTATTCGCCATCAAGGGGAATTGTTAGGCGTGCTGGAGCTACATCATGGTGGTCCTCTCGTCTATCAATGGCATGAAAATGATATTGCCCTGATAGAAGCGATCTCAGCCCAAGCGGGTGTTGCCCTTACCCAAGCCCAAGCCTATACGGATTCAGAATCCCTCAATCGCAATTTAGCGGCTCTAGAGCAGACCCGCAGTAATTTGATCGCCATTGTCGGTCATGAGCTGCGGACGCCCTTATCCACCATTCAAGTCTGTTTAGAAAGCTTAGATAGCGAACCGGATATTTCTCCGGTTTTTCGCCAAGCGCTTTTAAGTACAGCCTTAGAAGATTTAGGCCGTCTGCGTGAGTTAATTCAAGATTTTTTAATTCTCTCGCGCTTAGAAGGTGGGCAAATCTACAATCAGATTGAATCCATTGAATTTCAAGAAACCTTGGAGCTGGCCTTAAGTTCGCTGCGCTCTAGTATGAGCAGCAAAGATTTACCCACTATTACTGTGGATATTGATCCCCACCTGCCGACGATTCAAGTGGATGCCCAAGGGCTAGAAGAAGTTCTCAACCGGGTCTTGGATAATGCGTGTAAGTTCACCGATACTGGCGGTGAAGTCACGATTCGAGCCATCACTGCCCAGGAAGACGCTTGTCTAGAGGTGATTATTGCTGATACGGGTCGAGGCATTGAGCCGAGTCAATTAGAAACTATCTTCGACTCTTTTTATCAAGAAGAAGACTTTCTGCGCCGCAGTAAAGGGGGTACGGGCTTAGGACTGGCGATCTGCCGACAAGTGATTCAGGGGATGCATGGTCACATTTGGGCTGAATCCGGAGGACGAGGGCAAGGCAGTGCGTTTCACTTTACGCTGCCATTGCAGGCCCCCCCGATATCAGATGATCCAATCTCCGTCCCACAAACTTCTCGCAAATCCCTCAATTCATCGCCCAGCAAATCTGAAGCAGAGGAATTAGCCCCTGCGCAGGATCAAAGGGGACGAGCATAGCCTAAGACATCTTTAACGGTTGTCAGGGTTGTGGTTGCGATCGCAGCCGCTTGGTCTCTCCCTTTTTTCAGAACAGCCTGCAAATCCCGTGGGTGGGTCATTAATTCCGTGTAACGCTCTTGAATAGGGCGCAGATCTTCAATCATCACCTCAGTCAGCAAGGGTTTAAATTGTCCCCAACCCATATCTGCACATTCTTGGGTCACAGCCGCTTTGGTTTTCCCAGACATCAGTAAATATAGAGTCAGAAGATTGTGGCATTCGGGTCGTTGTGGATCATCAAAACTCAAGCCTCTCACCGGATCGGTTTTACAGCGTTTAATTTTATTGTGGATTTGATCCGGCGTATCTAGCAAATTAATCCGGCTTTGTTCAGAAGGATCCGACTTAGACATCTTGTTGGTACCATCGGTCAGACTCATAATCCTGGCACCTTCTGGACGAATTAAAGGTTCAGGCAATTTCAAAATCGGTTGATCTTGTTGCCCATACTGAAAATTTAAGCGAGCGGCGATATCCCTTGTTAGTTCTAGATGTTGTTTTTGGTCTTCCCCCACGGGCACTAAATCCGCTTGGTACAGCAAGATATCCGCCGCCTGTAATACCGGGTAGTCGAGCAAGCCAATATTGACATTTTCACCCTGCTTAAGCGCCTTTTCCTTAAATTGAATCATCCGCTCCAACCAGTTCAGAGGCGTAATGCAATTCAATAGCCAAGCCAGTTCGGTATGGGCAGAGATATGGGATTGGACAAAAATGGTGGTGTGGTTGAGATCTAAACCACAGGCAAGATAGAGGGCAGCCAAGGAATAAGTCTGATCGGCCAGGTGCTCAGGATCATGGGGAACCGTAATGGCATGTAAATCGGCAATAAAGAAATAGTTTTCATATTGACTTTGAGCTTCAACCCAATTGCGAATCGCCCCCAAGTAATTACCCAAATGAAGGGTGCCCGTAGGCTGGACACCGGAAAGAACACGTTGCTTACCCATGTTTGAATTTAAATTTGTTAGAACACTATCAAAATCCTAAACTCAGGTGTGAACAAATAATGGTCTTCAAAATCATAGGTTGAGGAGTGGCCTCAAACTCCGCAAGAGTACTGAAAATGCCTGAAGGCAATAGCTGGAAAATTCAGTAGTTGTGCGGTTGGGCGATTCGGTTGGCGAAGTTACAGTAAGGTTATTGGGCTGTCATACCCCCCGCATAAGCCCAGTTTAAGTCCCCGAAATGGCAACTTGTACCGAAAGGGCAAGGCGCAGATTAGCAGGCCTAAAATCCAAGCATTACGGGGTATGGATGCTGCTAGTGTCGAAGGGACTTTCCTTAATCTACAACAATGCCCTCTACAAAGGTTATACAGAGGGCATTGTTGTTTTTAAAACCCTAATGTTTCTGAACAGTGTACAGATTCCAAGTCGTGGGTTAATCTTCAAGAAATTAAGGTTTGCTGAATTTCCTTGGGGGTAGAATTGTTTTGTCCTAGAATTGCTTGGTAGTATAATCACAAAAATAGCTTCAACGCTCTGAGGTTAAACCTTTTAAGCACTCTACATCTATAATTTATACCGAATCTCTGCAACTTTACATCATGTAGAGTCAAAATACGCCCTTTTTTGCAAGTTTGTGTTAAAGTCGACCAAGTTAGTGGGGAAACACTGAGTTAAGGATTGAATCATTAGCTATGAAATCGTTAAGGATCTTAGGTTCATTCACGACCTTGTCATTGGTAGTGTTGCACAACATCATCAATATCCCTGTCACTCATGCGGCTCAACTTGGTCTTGGAGATTCCCTAGAAGAAGAAATAAACCTTAAAACAAATATTGTGGGTAGTGATGTTTGTGCAGAGGAAGCCCCTGTGGTTTCACCAGAAGCGCTGCAAGAACCTGCTAATGTGAGTCAATCTTTAAGCTTAGGCTCCCATTTGATGGCTAATGTGGCTGCCACCGATGTTAATGTCAACTCACAACCTTCTCCAGCCTTAATTGCTCAGGACGTGCAGTTCGAAGATTGTGCTATTGGTGGGATTGCACCAGAAGGTGGATTGCCTGCTGCTGCGGGTTTCCCACTGGCTGCTGCTTTGATCCCTGCTGGTGCGGCTGCAATTGGTATTCCGCTGGCTTTGGGTGGAAGTGATGATCCGGGTTCACCAAGTAATCCTCCCGATAATAATCCGCCTCCTCTAGAGCCTATTCCACCTAATGTTCCTGAGCCTGCTGAGGCAGCAACGGCTGGTCTTTTTGCCTGCTTGGGCATTACAGGTGTCATTGCTCGACGGAGAATGAATCGAGTCCTTTAACTCCTTGTTTTTAATACCTTTGGTAAGTTGGTGTTGAGTCCATATCTGGGTGAGAACTCTTGTTAGAGGTGCTCAGACCCAAATTAGCAAGAACCTTTTCAACATTAGTCACTGCAAGTAGTCGCTGCTGATGTTAAGGGAGCAAAACGTTTTTTAGAACTCGTAAGATATTCAGTCCCATAATTTTGCCAATCTCGTCTGGTGTAAATCCCTCGGCTTGTAGGGCAGCGGTAATGAGGGGCAAACCCGTAACATCAAAGGGCATCTGAACCGCCCCATCAAAATCTGAGCCTAAGCTGACATGGTTCACACCGACGAGATCGGCAGTGTAACGAATGGCGGCTGCGATCGCACCCGCATCTTCTCCACAAACAGCCGTGGACCAAAATCCAATTCCAATCACACCCCCCGTGTCGGCAATGGCTCTAATCTGAGAATCGGAGAGATTGCGAAGGTTATTACAAGTTCCTTGGACGCCCGTGTGCGATACCACTACGGGTTGCGTGCTCATGGCAACCACCTCGTCAATCACTGCGGGGGAGGAATGGGCTAAGTCTAGAAGCAAGTGCTGCTGTTGCGATCGCAGCACTACCTGCCGTCCTAAAGCTGTCAATCCGCCTTGACGGAGACCGTGAACGGATCCGCCTACCTCTGTATCAAAGAAATGGGCTAAGCCCAGCATTCTAAATCCTGCTGCATATATGCGATCGACATTTTCTACGCGACCTTGCAAAGCTTGAACTCCTTCCAGTCCCAAAATCCCTGCTGTTAACTGGGGTTGCTGTTTTCGGTCTTGGATAAGGGCTTGTAAGTCAGCTTGGGTTTGCACCAGTCGAAATTCACCTGAAGACTGAGCAGCCAATTGCTGAAGTTGTTTAGCTTGGTACAGAGCGCGCTCCAACAAACTATTCCAGGTTGAAGGTGGCCAACGTTGAATCAGCGCCAACTTGAGGATGTCATCGGAGCGCGAATCATTGCCCGCTAACTTGAGATTGCTAGGAATCTGGGTGACAACAGTAAAGGCTTGCAAGGCCACATTCGCTTGCTGTAACCGAGGCAGATCAACATGACCCCGTGGGTGGCGCTGGCTAAGATCACGATGCCACAGGAGGGAATCGGCATGAAGATCGGCAATCCATAAGCTGTTGTGAACTTTAGCCATCGCAGGAGACACTGCGTAGGGTGGCGGATGCATCACTGCGTTTAAGCGTTGGTCTATAACCATCGGCAATTGGACAAAGACAAGGTAAAGTGTGATTGCCACCCCAATAATGCGAATCCATCCCCAGCAGCTACCTCGTTTGCGACACCGTTGTTTGCGTTGAGCCATGACCAAGCCTTTGATCTCTATTGTTATCCTACAATCAGGCATTGTTTCTATTTGAGTCTTCTCCTGCCCCGCGCTATGAATCGAGGTCATCTTACCTTTGCTCTTTTGTTCGTGAGCCTGCTCACAGCAGGAGGATTTGCCGTCAGTTTAGTGCGGGAACATCGTCAAGTCCATGTCTTGAAGCTAGCCACGGCGAGTCCATCGGGTGAATACTATCGGTTTGGCCAAGCCTTGGCTAAAGTGGTGGCTCGCCATTATCCCCAGATTCAAATCGAAGTGGTTGCCACGGAAGGATCATCGCAGAATTTAGCCTTGATTAAGACAGACTCTGCTCAGCTCGCTTTTATTCAAGGGGATACATCGGTACAAGAGTCTGCCCAAGCCGTTGCGCTGCTGTTTCCTGAAGTCGCTCATGTCGTCGTGAACACCCAGTCTGGGATTGAAACGATGGCTGATCTGCAAGGAAAGCAGATTGTCTTACCCCCCAAGGGCAGTGGTTCCTATCAGTTGTTTATGCCAATTGCCCAACATTATGGGATCCAGGCGGCACAACTACAGCCCTTGTCCACTACTGAGGCCTATAGCCAGTTACGCAGTGGCAAGGCTGATGTGTTCTTTCAAGTGATTCGCCCAGGTAGTACGGCTGTGCGTCAGTTGTTGCGATGGTCTACGACCGACCGGAGGTCATCGCCCACTCTGCGCTTACTCCCCATTGAGCAAATTGATGCTCTGCGTTTAACCTATCCTTATCTGGAAGAGGCATCCATTCCCCAAGGCACCTATGGCGGTGCCCAACCCGTGCCAGCACAAACGGTGAAAACGGTAGCAGTTCGGGCGCTGTTTGTGGCTCGTCGGCAGGTGAGTGAGGAGGTGATGTATGCCATCACCCGTGTCCTTCAGGATCGAAAGATGGAACTCGTGGCTGCCTATCCACCTGCGTTTACGATTGAACCGCCCCCGTCTCAAGGGATTTTGGGTTGGCCCATGCATCCAGGGGCTGAGCGATATTACAACAAGAATCAACCCACCTTTTGGGTGCAATATGCTGAACCGTTAGGATTACTCCTATCCTTAGGTGTTTTGGTCGCTTCCAGCCTCTGGCAACTGCGATTGCGATTAGTCGGACGCCAGAAAAACCGTGCGGATATGTATAATCTGCAACTGTTGGAGCTAATTGAAGTCATTCAAAATACGCTCGATCTAGAGGAACTTAACCAAGCCCGCCAGCGCTTGTTTGCCATTTTGCAAGCGGTCGTGATTGATTTAGACAAGGATCGCATTTCTCCTGAATCCTTTCAGTCGTTTACTTTGCCTTGGGAGTTGGCGATCGCAACCCTACGCCATCAAGAAACTCTTCTGCTCAAGACGCCTTAGCGCTGGAGGGATGCTTTGTAGATGGGGGGGATAGGAGAGATGGTTTTTGGGGTAATCTTTTGCGCTATTTGCTCGGTAGCAGTAGACCAAGCTTGGACTTGGAGGATAGAAGAGATGGTTTTTGGGGTAATCTTTTGCCATGCTGAAGGTTTTGATCATCGGCGGAGTAGGTCGAATTGGCTGTCGCATTGCTGAGGATTTAGTGAGGCAAACAGAGGTTGTTGTTACCCTGACCAGTCGGCATCGGCAAGCAGGACAGCAGGTTGCCCGTTCTTTAGGATCTCAGGTGCAGGCTATCGAGTTAGATCTTCAGGATCATGACGGACTGAGGGCTGCGATCGCAACCCATGATCTCGTGATTCACTGTGCGGGTCCATTCCGCGATCGCGATGTCCAGGTTTTGCAAACTTGCATTCAGAACGAGGTTAACTATCTAGATGTCAGTGATCATCCTGCCTTTAGCGAGAGGGCGCTCCAATATCAAGAGCAGGCAAGGGCTGCTGGGATTACCGCTATCATCAATACGGGCGTTTTCCCTGGCATTTCTAACAGCATGGTTCGCCAAGATGTCGAAGCGCTAGATCAAGCCGATACGATTCATCTGAGTTATGTCGTCGCTGGTACCGGGGGAGCAGGCATCACGATTATGCGCACCACCTTTTTGGGGCTAATTGAACCTTTTTTAGGGTGGTTGGAGGGACAATGGCAGTTGATCCAGCCTTATAGTGGTCGCCAGACGATTGATTTTCCGCCCCCCTATGGTCGGGTCAATGTCTTTTGGTTTGATGTGCCGGAGCGATTGACGCTGCCGCAGAGCTTTCCTGTCCGCTCGGTGATCACGAAATTCGGCTCGGTGCCGGAAATTTACAATGGCATCACCTGGGTCTTAGCCCACTGGATGCCTAAATCATGGCTACAAAAGCCCAATGTCCTTGAGCTTTTGTCTTGGGGAGGCTTTGTGACCACCCAATTGACGGATCGCTTCAGTGGCACAGGCATTGCCATGCGCTCAGCCGTCACGGGCATCCTAGCTGATCAACGGACACAAGTGGTTTCTGATTTGGTCTTGCCAGATACTGCGATCGCAGCGGGTTACGGGACGGGAAGCATTGCCCAACTGATCTTGCAGCAAGCGCTGCACAAGCCTGGGGTATGGCCTGTTGAAGCGGCTGTGCCCACGCCTTTATTTCAGCAAATGATGGCGCAACGAGGTGTACAAATCCATCAACATATTCAACATTTGCAGCCCCTTACCCCTAAAAATTGAAGCCCCATAACAACGTTGTGCTCATGGATTGGCAACCTCAGGGAAACCCAGAACTCAAAGCTATTAAATTGTCATCCCACCTCATCACCCCCTGAAATGGTTCGGAATGCCTAAGCAACAACCGGACTGTGAAGCGAGAAGCCCGTCCTCCACGCAAAGCATAGGGGTCAGGAGTATGTCACGATAAGAAAGCGATCGCTTCAATGTTGACTGAGCTGACACGACATTGGGGCCTAAGGCTAGAAATAGTTCAGTGAAAGGGGTTATTTATAGTGAATCAGCATCAGAATCATCGTGACCGATACCGCTTGCTGTTGATGATCTTGACGGGGATTGTCACGTTTCTGATTGGCGTAGAACTCCTAAGCAGTTGGAGTCAGCCCAAAGCCCAAAGTCAGCTCAATCTTTATCAAAGTGATTTGTTGTTGCAAGCCTCGGAATGGCAGTCAACCTCCACCGCAGACAACTCGTCAAAGCCACTTCCTAATCCACTGCTAGAGGCTGATCCCATTGCAGCGGCTCTCAAAAACTATCAACAAGTAAGAACTTCTGTTCAAGCTGATTTAGATCGATTGGAGCGGGCTGCGTCCACCACCGCGAGTGGCGATACCCCCACTGCCGACCAATCTTCTCAAAAGCAGGATCGCAGACAGTTTAGAGATGATCTGGATCTGCGAATTGGCCTGCTTCTGGCGCAATCCAATCAAACCGAAGCAGCGATCGCCACTTGGACATCCTTGATCTCAAAGGCTGTAAATACCACTCAAACCGAAACGGCTCAGGTTTTAAAGGGGTTGTGGAGCGATCCGCCCCAACTCTTACCCAAAGGTCAGCAACAGTTGCAAACCCACCTCAAAGGTTGGTTTAAAGACCAAGCCCTAGAGCGGCTCTATACCCTAGCCCAACGCCAAGACGATCTGACTCAACTGCAAGTTGACCAACAGATGAGTGCTAGCCATGCCCTAGTCAGAGTTGCCACAATCAATGGCTTAACCCTGGTGGGAAATGGGTTGGGACTCATTATTTTGCTAGTGTGGCTGATCCGTGCTGGACTGCGTTGGTACCAAGGGGATTTTGTTAACCCATTGCCCCAAGAGGTGACTTTGAAACCGTTGCCAGAATTTCAGGTTCCTACTGTTAACGGCCAGGATCTAACCTTTGCCCTTACCAAGGATCCTGATTCTTCAGTAGCCCCAACCGTTGAGGACGCAGATGTTTATTTATCCCAAACGGGTTTAGCCAAATCTGTACTCTGGCCAGTGGAAACCATTTGGCAAGTCATGGTGTTTTGGTTTTTAGCCTTCTTTGCCATCAGTTTGACCATCCCTTTATTGCTCTATATGTTAAGGATGCAGCCAACTGCCTTGGGTGCTAGGGCACAAGCCTATTTTGCCTTTTTGAATTACGCGACTTTAGTGGTGGTGGGAATCTCTATTGTGATTTGTTCCCTAAAAGAATTTCTGTCAACACCCTGGCGCTGGTTCAGAATCCGCTGGCGAGGTCGTTGGGCTCTGTGGGGTATGGGCGGATATTTCGTTGCCTTGCCCTTGGTGATTCTGATTGCCTTGCTCAATCAAAAACTCTTAGGAGATCAAGGAGGCGGAAATCCACTATTAGAGCTGATTATCCAAAGCCATGACCCGGTAACAGCGGGGTTATTGTTTGTGATGGTGGCCGGATTGGCTCCTTTCTTTGAAGAAATTCTGTTCCGGGGATTTTTCTTGACATCCCTGACTCGGTATCTTCCTCTTTGGGGGGCTATTGGTTTGAGTGGGCTGGTGTTTGCAGTTGCCCATCTCAACTTGGCAGATATTTTGCCCCTGACGGTTTTGGGATTTGTGTTGGGATTTGTGTATACGCGATCTCGCAACCTACTCTCGTCGATGCTATTACATAGTTTGTGGAATAGTGGATCGTTCCTGAGTTTGCTTATGCTGGGAAGTAGTGCCCGTTAATGGAACGAAATGGGAAGGCTTGATTCTTAAACTTAGATAGCAAGATAGAAAAACAGGATTAATTAGCAGTACTGACTCACATCTTCGCCGCAGTGATCGGCTAAGAATACCAAGGCTCGAAAACGTAGCTCAACAAACTCATCATAGGCAGGGTTCAACTTGCATAGGGGTGGGATATGCAACAGTTGGTGACCAAAGAGCATGACATCTCTCGCAAACGGACATTGTGCAGGAATCAATTTGCAGATGCGGTGGGCGACTTTGGGGTTTTCAAGATCAAGGGTGGCAAAATAGCGACGAACAAGCTGTTTGCAGAAAGTCTTGAAAGGGCTGTAGCTGGAGGGATTAGGGGTGAGATTCAAGGCGGCGGATTGCATAGGATATCTTCAAAAGTTAACGGATGGTTTCCACAAAAATGCTGAGCAAAGATTTAGTAATCGCTATTTTGCGTTTCTAAGCAAAAGTAACAACCGAAGGCACAAGCAATAACCCAGAAACTTAGGACTTGAGTAATGAAGGTTTCTAACATCAGGAGTGGCTCTTTACGCTCAACAGCAATGGTGAAAGGACTAGAAGAAGGCGGCTTGGAGAATTGGCTACCTTGCCTGTTCGTTACTGTTATTATGTTCAACCTGCTCACAAAATCCTTGAGGATAATCACGGAAGTTTCCCAGAACTCTGCAAAAAATTTTGCCTAGATTTTCCGTAGATGTTCGCAGGCGATCGCAGATGTCTAGGATTGTCCGTATATTTCTGGAGGTTGAAAAAGGTATGAAAGCTTTGTGGTTCAGGGTTTAGGGTTGGCAAAACAGACAGATTTAGCACAGGTTGGCTTGAAAAAAGCATTGGGAAATTTATGAATATTGGTAATATGTTGTAAAAAGAAGCAAATATTTATTTTTTAGCGATTAAAAATATACTTGATCATGCTAAATCCTTCCTTGCCTGAACCAGAGCTTGTTTCAGTCTTATTAGGCCCATTATTAGGGGATTTTCACTACTGGCTGAGTCGGGCGCGATCGCTGTTGGAGTTTGAAGAGATTGAATTTCTGGATACCCACCAACAAGCCGATCTCTTAGGACGAGTTCATCAAACCTTGTTAGAAGTGATTGCGGTTCGAAGTGTGTTTAAGGCCACCTATGGTCAGATTGGCATTGAAGCAAACCTGCTAGAAGCTTGGCATGATTTAGTATCTGAGTGCTGGCAGGTGATGATTCAACTGCGCCTTGGCCAGTCAAATTGAAAAAAATGATTTAGATTTTTATAAAGAGACTGAAAACAGCAGAGATGATCTTGACTTCAAATGGAGGCTAGATCACGGGCAATCCTTGAAATCACAATTAGGTTGGGAGCGCTATAGATGATGATCCTTCAGTTACTGTATATGCTTGCCTTTATCACGTTAGCGGTGCTAGCCATTGGCAACTTATTTCGCAATGTTTATATGCTGGGTTTGCAATCTCGCACCTATAACTCACCGATTCCACCTGCCTATCCTGAAGGTGCAGCTCAATTTTCCCCTCATCCTGAATTGCTGGATGAATCTGGCCAGATCATTGATGAACCTTTATTAGTGATGAGATCGATGAGCGTAGAAGATGCCAGAGAGCAACTGGATGCTCTATATCATCAATCTCCAGGTTCCAAGGATGAAGTGTAAAATCCATGCAAGCTGCCGCCTAAAAGGACACCCATGGGGTTGGCTGTTGCCATTTCAAGTGTCCTAGAAACTTTAGTTGCTATTCTCTAGGCCTTCAAAGTGGAGAATCAAAAGCCTTCAGACCATTTATCTCAATCTCGCTTTCAGCGCCTTAATCCTCAATCTTGGTGGTCTAGCCTGTACCCTCAGCAGCTCCTCAAAACAGCTCAGCGCCTGATCTTACCTTTGCACAAAGGCAGCCAATCCCTCGGCCAACTCTTTCAGGTAGATGAGCAAGAAATTGCCGCGATCTTGGAGCGAGTGCGGGCAACGTTCCCCACCACAGAGGTGATCTTAATTGGCAAACCCCAATCTGGGAAAAGCTCTATTATCCGCAGTTTGACAGGGGTCACCATCGATATTATCGGGCAGGGCTTTCGCCCCCATACTGCCCATACCCAACAATATGCTTATCCGACGGAAGCATTACCCCTAATTTACTTCACAGATACGATGGGCTTAGGGGAAGCCCGCGATCCCGGTGCAGACTCCATAGGTGAGCTACTGCATCTGTTGGGAACACCGCAGTCAGCACCCTCCTCTGCGCCATCGGCAAAGGTGATCATTCTCACCATTAAGTTGAATGATTTTGCCACGGATTTTTGCAGCAGAAAATGACTCAAATTCGGGCTACCTATCCTGAGATCCCCTGCTTGTTAGCGGTCACCTGCATCCATGATCTCTACGAAGCAGTAGTCGTCAATCATCCTCCCTATCCCCCCGATCCTCCCCAGGTTCTGCGAGCCTATACTGCGATTAAAGAGCAGTTCCAATGGGTTTGCGATCGCACCGTCCTCATCGACTTCACCCTAGAAGAAGATGGCTTTCTCCCCCTCTTTTACGGCCTAGATAGTTTTGTAGACCAATTGGCCGATCTGTTACCAGAAGCAGAAGCGAGACTCTTACACCAACTCCTAGAAAACGCCGATCTAGGCACTGAAATCGGCAATCTCTATCGAGAAACCAGTCGGCGATATTTGATGACCTTTGCTGTGATGGCCGCTACCTTAGCTGCTGCCCCTCTGCCTTTTGCAACCATGCCAGCGTTAACCGCCCTGCAAGTCACCCTCGTCAGCTTGTTAGGACGACTCTATGGCCAGCCCCTCAACCTGTCACAAGCAGGAGGCGTACTCAGTGCCATTGCGGGTGGGTTTATTGCTCAGGTCGTCGGTCGGGAATTGATCAAATTTGTGCCCGGTTTCGGCAGTGTTGTGGCAGCGACTTGGGCAGCAGCCTATACCTGGGCCTTAGGAGAAGGAGCCTGTGTCTACTTTGGCGATCTCATGGGTGGCAAAAAACCGGATCCGCAAAAAATTCAACAAACCATGAACCAGTCCTTTAAGGAAGCAAAAGCCCGCTTCAAAGGAGTCCTTTGATCTGTATCAGATAGCCCTCCTCTGAGAGATTGATTGTAGAAGTGAGTCACTTATCTACCCCCTCCATGTCCTCACTTCTCACAGACGATCTTGTGTTCTGATCTGGATCGACATCGACTGAGCAAGACCACCCTCCAATTGAGCCAAAACATCTAATTGATGGGCATCCCGCGAGAGCGCTGGGGCAGAATATTCAATCAAATGGGTCTGTTTCATAAATGTTTCTATCCCCGGGCTCGACCCATACCGGGCTGCACCACCTGTCGGTAGGTTGGGATTCGGACCGGCGATATATTGTCCGACGACGGATGGGTATGGGATCCCATGAAGATCACTCCCGCATGGCGGATGTGTTCAACTAGCGCCCAGGGATCTTCAACGGCTAAGGCCAAGCGTGCAGGAGCCACTTCATTAGCTAGGTTGGTAGCTGTAAGCAAATCCTCTGTGACAATGGCCAGACCATAATGGGCAATGGCTTTCTCCGTCAACAAACCATATCGAGTCAATTGTTGATTGACTGCCAACACGACCTTAGCTGCGAAGGTGATATCGGGGGTAATCAAAATCGCAGCGGCTAAGGGGTCAGACTCCGCTTGTGCTAACAGATCGGCGGCGACATAGAAGGGGTGAGCCGTTTGATCGGCAATAATGACTAACTCCGAAGGTTCCGATAAAACATCAATGCCAACAGTGCCATAGACTAATTTTTTAGCTAGGGTAACGTAAATATTCCCACTCCCAGCAATCACATCCACCGCTGGAATGGTTTCTGTGCCGTAGGCGAGGGCTGCGATCGCTTGGGCACCACCCACCCGATAAATCTCGGTAATTCCCACCTCTTGGGCTGCCACCAAGACCGCAGGATGAATCTGTTCATGTGGCCCAGGGGGAGTGGTCATCACAATTTGAGGTACTCCAGCCACTACAGCAGGGATCGCATTCATCAAGACTTGGCTGGGGGAAGGGGTTTGTGTCCCGCGACAATATATGCCTACGCGATCGACGGGGGTATATCGGCTGCCCAGAATGGTTCGGTGGTCACCGAAATGAACTCGGTTGGGGCGGCGCTGTTGCTGATGGAAGGTGGTAATGCGCTGGTGACATCCCCGAATGACATCTAAAAGATCTTGGGAGATCTGTTGATAAGCGGCATCTAGTTCTGCTCCAGTGATCCTTAACTGATGAGGGGTGAAGGTTTGCTGATCAAACTCAGATGTGTATTGCAGGAGAGCTATATCCCCTTGGCGCTGAACGGTGGAGAGAATTTCCCTGACACTGGATTCTTTGTACAGCAGGTGATCCTCGTGGGTGCGATCGCAGATCCTTCCGAGTTCTACTATGGCCTCCGCTTTCTGAGTAATCGTTCGCAGCATAACCCTGAAATGCCTATGTGCAACCGCTAAATACAGTGCATCCCCACAAATGAACTGCATTTGATTAGGATGCAAGGGAATGTCTTCTTCCTCGCACTTGGGAAGATGAGTGGTGTCCCCGACTTGGGCAAAGGCTAAGCCTTTATTTACCCTTATTCAGCTTAGCTCGAATTTTGTAAAGGCACCATTGACAATTGGTGCTACAATATCCCTCTGGGCGATTAACGACTATTATCAAAAGTTTGCTGAGCAACTAACGTGGCTAATATCAAATCTGCAAAAAAGCGCATTCTCACCGCTGAGCGGAATCGCTTGCAAAACAAAGCTTACAAATCGGCGATCAAGACTTTTAGTAAGCGATTTCAAGCAGCAGTAGAGAACTATAAAACTAATCCCTCCCCTGAACAGCTAGGAATTGTGCATCAGGAGATAGCTGCTAGCTACAGCAAAATTGACAAAGCTGTCAAAAAAGGCGTATTTCACCGAAATACGGGGGCTCGCAAAAAAGCGGGTTTAGCACACATCCTCAAATTAGCCTCTGCATCTTAAAAGGATAGATAACGTTTATCTGGCGTGACTGGCTTCAGCACTCCTACCTTTTCTTTCGGTTTGAAACCGCCTTTGATTCTGCTTTTGCATGCAACTGATAGATACTCATGTTCACTTGAACTTTGATGTTTTCCAACCTGACCTTGACCAGATTGCTCAGCGCTGGCGTGAACACCATATCGTCAGATTAGTGCATTCTTGTGTAGAACCATCAGAATTTGCGGAGATCCAAGGTCTTGCCCAGCGTTTTCCTGAGCTTTATTTCGCAGTTGGCGTACATCCTTTAGATGTCGATAAATGGGATCAAGAAGTGGCAGCGCAAATTCTAGCTTTAGCCCAATCGGATCCCAAGGTGGTTGCGATTGGAGAGACAGGGTTGGATTTTTTCAAAGCCGATAACCATCCGCAGCAAGAGCAAACATTTTGGGCGCATTTGCTGATTGCCCAGCAATTTCATTTACCTGTGATTATTCACTGTCGAGAGGCTGCCACCCCCATGATCCGCCTACTCCAACGATTTTGGCAAGCCCACGGCTCTGTTGCTGGTGTGATGCATTGTTGGAGTGGTACACCCGCAGAAACCCAATCGTTTCTGGATTTGGGATTTTATATTAGTTTCAGTGGCATTGTCACCTTCAAGAATGCAGGATCGGTTCAGGCGTCGGCGCGGATGGTGCCTTGCGATCGCATTCTCATCGAAACCGATTGCCCCTTTTTATCCCCCGTCCCTGTCCGGGGAACCCGTCGCAATGAACCTGCCAATGTCAGATATGTGGCTCAATCCTTAGCTGAATTACGAGGAACTTCCCTAGAAAATTTAGCCGCCATCACGACTCAAAATGCTTGCCGTCTATTTCAGTTGTCTGTACCGACTCAATCTTTAATCTAAAGATTGATCTCAAGTCCAAAAGTAACTTAAAATTATTGACTCTATTCACGCTGGGCGTGACCGACAGAGGAACTCTATGACTAACTCGATCTACACCCAACCCGCCTTCACTTTACCGGATTTGGTTGAAATTCAGCGGGAAAGTTTTCGCTCATTTCTCAAAGAAGGACTGATCGAAGAACTAGAAAGTTTCTCTCCCATCTCAGACTACACTGGCAAAATTGAGCTGCATTTTTTGGCAAAAACTACAAGCTCAAACGTCCCAAATATGATGTCGATGAAGCCAAACGTCGGGATAGCACCTATGGTGTGCAAATGTATGTCCCTACCCGTCTCATTAATAAAGAAACCGGGGAAATCAAAGAGCAGGAAGTCTTCATTGGCGATCTGCCATTGATGACAGAACGGGGCACCTTTATTATCAATGGTGCTGAGAGGGTAATTGTCAATCAAATTGTCCGCAGCCCTGGAGTATATTACAAGTCTGAAACCGACAAAAATGGTCGGCGCACTTACAATGCCAGCCTCATTCCCAATCGTGGTGCTTGGTTAAAATTTGAAACCGACAAAAATAGCTTGGTGTGGGTGCGCATCGATAAAACCCGTAAACTTTCTGCCCAAGTTCTCCTCAAAGCCCTAGGATTAAGCGATGGTGAAATCTTTGACCGCCTCCGCCATCCCGAATACTATCAAAAAACCATTGACAAAGAAGGTCAATTTGGCGAAGAAGAAGCCCTCCTAGAGTTGTATCGAAAACTCCGCCCCGGTGAACCTCCCACTGTCAGTGGTGGCAATCAACTCTTAGAATCTCGATTTTTTGATCCCAAACGCTATGACTTAGGGCGAGTCGGTCGCTATAAACTCAATAAAAAATTGCGGCTGAACACCCCTGAAGCTACGCGGGTGTTAACCCCAGATGATATTTTGGCGGCCATTGATTATTTAATCAATTTGGAATTTGATATTGGCTCCGTCGATGACATTGACCATTTGGGTAATCGTCGGGTGCGTTCCGTGGGTGAGCTACTGCAAAACCAAGTGCGGGTGGGTCTCAATCGCTTAGAGCGGATTATCAAGGAGCGGATGACCGTCTCCGATGTTGAATCCTTAACTCCAGCTTCTTTGGTCAATCCAAAGCCTTTGGTCGCTGCGATTAAGGAGTTTTTTGGCTCTAGCCAACTCTCCCAATTCATGGATCAAACCAATCCCCTAGCCGAGTTGACCCACAAGCGCCGCTTGAGTGCCCTTGGCCCAGGGGGCTTAACGCGAGAGCGAGCTGGTTTCGCGGTTCGAGATATTCATCCGAGTCACTACGGGCGCATTTGTCCGATTGAAACACCGGAAGGTCCTAATGCTGGTTTGATTGGTTCCTTGGCGACCCACGCCCGGGTCAATCCCTACGGCTTTATTGAGACCCCCTTTTATCCTGTGGAGCATGGGCGAGTTCTCAAGGATCAGCCTCCCCTGTATATGACCGCTGACGAAGAAGATGATTTACGGGTAGCACCGGGAGACATTCCCATGGACGCCGAAGGGCATATCCAAGGGGATATCGTTCCGGTTCGCTATCGCCAGGACTTTACGACGACCTCGCCCGTGGAGGTGGACTATGTGGCGGTCTCCCCGGTGCAGATTATCTCTGTGGCCACGTCGTTGATCCCCTTCCTCGAACACGATGATGCTAACCGCGCCCTCATGGGGTCAAACATGCAACGTCAAGCTGTCCCCCTGCTGCGCCCAGAACGTCCCCTGGTGGGTACAGGGCTAGAGGCTCAAGCGGCTCGTGATTCTGGCATGGTCATCATCAGTCAAGCTGATGGGGAAGTCACCTACGTCTCTGCGGATGTGATTCGGGTGCGGGATGATTACGGCAACGAGAGTGAGTATCAAATCCAGAAATATCAGCGTTCTAATCAGGATACCTGTTTGAACCAGCGTCCGATTGTGTTTGTGGGCGATCGCGTGCAAGAAGGCCAAATTATTGCCGATGGCTCCGCCACCGAAGGCGGGGAACTGGCCTTAGGCCAAAACATTTTAGTCGTTTACATGCCCTGGGAAGGCTACAACTACGAAGATGCCATTTTAGTTAGTGAACGCCTGGTTCGTGATGACGTGTACACTTCCATTCATGTCGAGAAATATGAGATAGAAGCTCGACAAACAAAACTCGGTCCCGAAGAAATCACCCGCGAGATCCCCAATGTCGGTGAAGATTCCCTCCGCCAACTTGATGAAAATGGCATCATTCGCATTGGTGCATGGGTGGAAGCGGGCGACATCCTCGTGGGCAAAGTCACCCCGAAAGGTGAATCGGATCAGCCCCCCGAAGAAAAACTGCTGCGGGCCATCTTCGGTGAAAAAGCCAGAGACGTGCGCGACAACTCCTTAAGGGTTCCTAACGGCGAGAAAGGCCGCGTCGTCGATGTGCGTGTCTTTACCCGTGAACAAGGCGATGAACTGCCCCCTGGTGCCAACATGGTTGTCCGTGTCTATGTAGCTCAAAAACGCAAACTGCAAGTGGGAGACAAGATGGCCGGTCGTCACGGCAATAAAGGCATCATCTCGCGGATCTTGCCCATTGAAGATATGCCCTATCTCCTTGATGGCACCCCCGTCGATTTAGTCTTAAATCCTCTAGGGGTTCCCTCTCGAATGAATGTCGGGCAGGTTTTTGAATGTCTATTAGGTTGGGCGGGAGAAAATTTGGAGGTTCGATTCAAAATCATACCTTTCGATGAAATGCATGGCGAGGAAGCCTCCCGCACCACTGTCCATGGAAAATTAGAAGAAGCTCGCCAGAAAACGGGCAAAGATTGGCTCTATGACCCTGAACGTCCTGGTAAACTCCAAGTCTTTGACGGGCGCACGGGCGAACCCTTTGATCAGCCCGTCACTGTGGGTAAAGCCTATATGTTAAAGCTTGTTCACTTGGTCGATGATAAGATCCATGCTCGCTCTACGGGTCCTTACTCTTTGGTGACTCAACAGCCCTTGGGCGGTAAAGCCCAACAAGGTGGTCAGCGGTTTGGGGAGATGGAAGTCTGGGCTTTGGAAGCATTTGGGGCAGCCTACACCTTGCAAGAACTGTTGACAGTCAAATCCGATGATATGCAAGGTCGGAACGAAGCCCTCAATGCCATTGTCAAAGGCCAAGCTATCCCCCGACCCGGCACGCCCGAGTCTTTCAAAGTGCTGATGCGAGAATTACAGTCCCTCTGTTTGGATATTGCCGTTCATAAGATTGAAACGGAAGAGGATGGCGGTAGTCGAGATATGGAAGTGGATTTGATGGCCGATATCAGCCATAAGCGAACCCCCTCTCGACCCACCTACGAATCCTTCTCTCGGATTGATATGGAAGAAGGGGAGAGTTAAACCTTCCCAGAGGAAATGGGTCAACTCCATCGAGGATTGTTTGGAAATTAGCAAGCAAGATACCAGAAAGATATTCACAGGAAGCTTAAAGCAATGCCAAAGCTCGAACAGCGATTTGACTATGTCAAAATTGGGTTAGCCTCTCCCGAGAGAATTCGGCAGTGGGGGGAGCGCACTTTACCCAACAACCAAGTTGTGGGTGAAGTGACTAAACCAGAAACGATCAACTATCGGACGCTCAAGCCGGAAATGGACGGTTTGTTTTGTGAGCGAATTTTTGGCCCGGCCAAAGATTGGGAATGTCACTGCGGCAAATATAAGCGGGTTCGACACCGGGGGATTGTCTGTGAGCGCTGTGGGGTTGAAGTCACCGAATCCCGGGTTAGACGGCATCGCATGGGTTATATCAAATTGGCTGCGCCTGTGACCCATGTTTGGTATTTAAAAGGTATCCCCAGTTATATGGCGACCTTATTAGATATGCCCCTACGGGATGTCGAACAAATTGTCTACTTCAATGCCTATGTTGTTCTGGATCCAGGGAATGCGGATACCCTGACTTACAAGCAACTGCTGACAGAAGATCAATGGATCGAAATTGAAGATCAAATTTATAGCGAAGAGTCCCAACTAGAAGGCATCGAAGTTGGGATTGGGGCAGAGGCGATCCAGCGTCTTCTGCAAGATATCAATCTAGAAAATGAAGCAGAAACCCTCCGGGAAGAAATTGGTACAGCCAAAGGGCAAAAACGGGCAAAACTGATTAAACGGTTGCGAGTAATCGATAATTTTGTCGGTACTGGTGCTCAAACCGATTGGATGGTACTTAGCGTCATTCCCGTGATCCCGCCGGATCTCAGGCCGATGGTGCAGTTAGATGGCGGTCGGTTTGCCACCTCCGATCTCAACGATCTATACCGTCGAGTCATTAATCGCAACAACCGCTTGGCTCGTTTGCAAGAGATTCTAGCTCCTGAAATTATTGTTCGAAATGAAAAACGGATGTTGCAGGAAGCCGTCGATGCCTTGATTGACAATGGTCGGCGGGGTCGCACTGTTGTCGGGGCGAATAATCGTCCCTTGAAGTCCCTCTCAGACATCATCGAAGGTAAGCAGGGTCGTTTCCGCCAAAACCTGTTAGGGAAAAGGGTGGATTACTCGGGTCGTTCTGTGATTGTGGTGGGTCCCAAGCTCAAAATGCATCAGTGTGGCTTGCCTAAAGAAATGGCGATTGAACTGTTCCAGCCTTTTGTCATTCATCGGCTTATTGGTCAAGGATTAGTCAACAACATCAAGGCTGCCAAACGATTGATTCAACGCAATGATCCGGTGATCTGGGATGTCTTAGAAGAAGTCATTGATGGCCACCCCGTGATGCTCAACCGGGCACCAACGTTGCACCGCTTGGGGATTCAAGCCTTTGAACCGATGCTGGTCGATGGTCGAGCCATTCAATTGCATCCCCTCGTCTGTCCGGCCTTTAATGCTGACTTTGACGGAGACCAAATGGCGGTGCATGTGCCCCTGTCAATTGAGGCTCAGTCGGAAGCACGATTGTTGATGCTGGCTTCCAACAATATTTTGTCACCAGCGACGGGTCGACCCATTGTCACGCCTAGCCAGGATATGGTGTTAGGGGCTTATTATCTAACCGCAGACAACCCCAATAAGCAAAAAGGCGCAGGTCAATATTTTGCGAGTTTAGACGATGCCATTATGGCTTATGAACAACAGCAAGTGGATTTGCATGCCTATGTGTGGGTGCGTTTTGATGGTTCCGTCGACGATGGTGAAGATGGGGTTGAGCCTCAAATTGATACCTCGCCAGAGGGTGTGGTTACGCAGACCTATCCCTCTCGTCGGATTCGTAAGGATGCTGAGGGTAGCTTAATTTCGCAATATATTCGCACGACCCCTGGGCGGATTATTTATAACAAAACAATTCAGGACTCATTGGCTAGCTAAGTTGGAGACGCAGATTATGGCAGAACATTCATCCCATCCCCATCGTGAGGCTATTCCCCCTGTCTTTTGTAACCGGATTGTGAATAAGGGACAACTCAAATCCTTAGTTCATTGGGCTTTTACCCATTATGGGACTGCTCGTACTGCCGAAATGGCTGATCATCTCAAGGATTTAGGCTTTCGGTACGCAACCAAAGCGGGGGTGTCCATTAGTGTGGACGATTTACAAGTGCCTCCCAGTAAGCGTCAACTCCTAGAAACAGCGGAAGAAGAAATCCGAGTCACCGAAGATCGGTATACTCGCGGTGAAATTACTGAAGTTGAGCGCTTTCAAAAAGTGATTGATACTTGGAATGGCACCAGTGAAGAACTCAAAGATGAGGTCGTTCGCCATTTTCGCTCGAATAATCCCTTGAATTCGGTGTATATGATGGCGTTTTCTGGGGCTCGAGGTAACTTGTCTCAGGTACGGCAGTTGGTGGGGATGCGTGGGCTGATGGCCGATCCGCAAGGTGAAATCATTGATTTACCGATTAAGACCAACTTCCGAGAAGGACTCACAGTCACAGAGTACATCATTTCTTCCTATGGTGCGCGCAAAGGCTTAGTGGATACTGCTTTGAGAACGGCGGATTCGGGGTATCTTACTCGTCGTTTGGTGGATGTTTCCCAAGATGTGATTATTCGAGAGCTGGACTGTGGCACCCAACGAGGGATTCCGGTTCGCAATATGACCGATGGCGATCGCATTTTAATTCCCTTAGCCGATCGCTTGCTGGGTCGAGTGGTTCTCGAAGAGGTTGTCCATCCCAAAACAGGAGAGGTGATCGTTGCCAAAAATCAAGCTATCTCTGAAACCATTGCGCAACAGGTTGCCGAGGCAAAAATAGAAGAAGTCATTGTCCGCTCCCCCCTGACCTGTGAAGCGGCGCGATCGGTTTGCCAGCATTGCTATGGCTGGAGTCTTGCCCATGCTCATCTGGTGGATATCGGTGAAGCCGTCGGGATCATTGCTGCCCAATCCATTGGTGAGCCAGGAACGCAATTAACCATGCGCACCTTCCACACTGGGGGAGTGTTCACAGGAGAAGTGGCTCGACAAATTCGCGCCCCCTTTAACGGTAAAGTTCGCTTTCCCAAAAAGCTGCGCAGTCGCTCTTTCCGCACCCGTCATGGCGAGGATGCTCTGACTGCCGAAGTAGGTACAAATCTGACCTTAGAAGGAGAAAATTCCTCCGAGATCTTCGAAATTACTCAAGGCTCCACCCTGCTGATCCGAGATGGTCAAGCTGTGAAGGAAGGGCAAATGTTAGCAGAAGTGGCAGCAACAGGCCGCAACGTCCGCAAAACGACGGAAAAAGCCACCAAAGATGTGGCCTCTGATTTAGCTGGTGAAGTTCAATTTGCCAACTTAGTGCCGGAAGAAAAACATGATAGACAAGGAAATACCACTCGGATTGCCCCCCGGGGTGGATTGATTTGGGTCTTGTCGGGGGAGGTCTATAATCTACCGCCCGGAGCAGAACCTGCGGTGCAAAATGGTGATTACATTGAAGGGGAAGATGTTTTAGCCGAAACCAAGCTGGTGACCGAGCATGGTGGCGTGGTGCGCCTGCCAGAGCAAGAAGAAGGCAAAGGCGGTCGAGAAGTTGAGATTATTACTGCGTCTGTTTTGCTTGACCAAGCCAAGGTTTGGTTAGAAAGCCATCAAGGACGGGATCAATATGTTGTTGAAGCCCAGCAAAAGCAACGATTCCTCCTCAAAGCTGCTCCAGGGACTAAAGTCGTCAATGGTCAGGTTGTGGCTGAATTGATTGATGATCATTACCGCACTAGAACGGGGGGAATCCTCAAATATGCAGGGGTAGAAGTCACCAAACGAGGGAAAGCCAAACAGGGCTATGAAGTCACTCAAGGAGGAACGCTGCTGTGGATTGCCGAAGAATCTCATGAAGTGAATAAAGATATTTCTCTGCTACTGGTAGAAGACGGGCAGTACATTGAAGCTGGCACCGAGGTAGTCAAGGACATTTTTTGTCAAAGTAACGGGGTTGTAGAAGTCACCCAGAAAAATGACATCTTACGCGAAGTCCTCGTTAAACCGGGCGATCTCCATCTTGTGGATGATCCAGAAGCCTTGAAAGAAAAAGATCAAACCCTAGTCTATCCTGGGGAAGAAATTTTTCCTGGACTCACCGCTCATGAATTGCGCTATGTGGAATGTGTGACCACTCCTGAGGGCTATGCCGTTTTACTCAGACCCGTCACGGAATTTCCAGTTCCCGATCAGCCCTCGGTTCCTTCCCAAGAATCGATTAACGAGGCTGGCCGCTCTATTTGTTTAAAGGCTGTCCAACGCTTGCCCTACAAAGATGGAGAGCGAGTGAAGTCAGTAGAAGGCATTGACCTTCTGCGGACTCAACTTGTCCTGGAAATTGATACAGAGGCTCCGCAGTTAGCAGCGGATATTGAGATTTTGCCCGATGAACAAGATCCAGATATCTCTCGGTTACAGTTAGTCATTTTGGAGACGTTAGTCGTCCGACGCGATGTGGCCGCAGATCAAACCCAGGGCAGTACCAAAACCCGACTTTTAGTGGAAGAAGGACAGCAGATCGATCCGGGAGCCGTGGTGGCTCGGACTGAAATCAAAGCGAAGCAAGGTGGCAAAGTCCGAGGGATTCGCAGCAGCAGTGAAGCCACGCGACGCATTTTGGTGGTGACGTCAGACGATCTGATTACGGTTGAGGTTCCAGAAACATCCGTGACCGTTTCTGAGGGTGAGCTTTTGCGAGCGGGTGATGAAGTTGCTCCCGACATCACTGTTGAAGACTCTTGTCAGGTGATGAAAATTGAGGGAGAGCAGGTAATCTTACGCATTGCTCGACCCTACTTGGTTTCTCCTGGTGCCGTTTTGCAAATTGATGATCACGATTTGGTTCAGCGTGGGGATAACCTCGCCTTGCTGGTATTTGAGCGCACCAAAACTGGTGATATTATTCAAGGGTTGCCTCGGATTGAAGAACTCCTAGAAGCCCGGAAGCCCAAGGAGATGTGTACCCTCGCCCAACGCGCAGGTACCTGTCAGGTAATTTACAACGAAGATGACAGTATTGAAGTCAAGATTGTCGAAAAAGACGGAACCATCACCGACTATCCCATTGGCCCTGGCCAAAATCCCATTGTTTTGGATGGGCAGGTTGTAGAGGCGGGGGAAGCTGTTACCGATGGTCCCATTAATCCCCATGACATTTTGGAGATTTATTTCCGCTTCCACCGAGAATCACAGGGGCTTTATGAAGCGGCTTTGATTAGCTTGCAGAAAGTTCAAACGTTCTTAGTCAATGGGGTTCAGTCCGTTTATCAGTCTCAAGGCATTGATATTGCCGATAAACATATTGAGGTGGTGGTTCGGCAAATGACCTCCAAAGTTCGCATTGACGATGGTGGTGATACGACTATGTTACCTGGCGAGTTAATTGATCTGTACCAAGTGGAGCAGGTCAATGCTGCTATGTCGATTACGGGAGGAGCCCCCGCAGAATATACACCCGTGTTATTGGGGATTACCAAAGCATCCTTAAACACAGACAGCTTTATTTCAGCGGCAAGCTTCCAAGAAACAACACGGGTGTTGACTGAGGCGGCCATTCAGGGTAAATCAGACTGGCTGCGGGGTCTGAAAGAGAATGTGATTATCGGTCGTTTGATCCCTGCAGGTACAGGGTTTAATACCTACGATGACGGCACTTTTGTGGATTCTGAAGTGGCGTTTGAGGGTATGCCCTTCACCGATGAAGATGATGTGATCGATGATCGAACAGCTCGCAATTACAATATTGATGACGTTAGACCCTTTTCTCTAGAGGATGAACGGCTGTTTTATGACCCAACTAAACCTGGAGAACAACAGCGCTCAATATTAGCAATTGACCCCAATGCAGTTATTAGTGATGACACCTTGATTGATGATCAAGTCGCTGAACACTTAAATGTGGGTTTTGAAGAGGATTAACTGATCTTGATCAGGTTGTCCAAGCTAAAATTCGGGATAGAGAGCTTTACTGTGATGTAGAAGGGGCAGGACTTGGTTGAGGAACTTTACAGCCCCTTCTGGCATGCTCCCCTTGGACTCAGCTACCCGTTAGCAGATTTAGTAATACGTAAACACCCCCCAAAAGGATGCCACCACCCGCAATACGGACTAGACGGTCTTTAAGCAGTTTTTTAATCAGTGTAGCAACCCCCAAACCGGACAAATGCAATCCGGCTGTCGCCACCATAAAGCCAGTGGCATAGCTGAGTGCCTGAGCATCTTGGGGCATTTCCGTACCATGGGCATAGCCATGAAAAATTGCCAATATCCCTACAATTGCAACACTGGTGATTAGGGGTAAGCGAGTTGCCATCAGCACCAATCCACCCAGAATTAGATCTGAGGCAACTATGCCCTGTTCAACAAAGGGGAGGGGTGCGCCTAGAATCCCCAGAACTCCCCCCAAGGCCATAATGCCAACAAAGCTTAAGGGCATTAGCCAAATTGCGACTCCCCCTAACTGAGCGGCCCAAAGCCCAACTGCCAGCATGGCTAGGATGTGATCTAAACCCCCAATGGGGTGGAACATCCCATGCCAAAATCCGATTGTTTCTCCGGCGTTGACGTGGGCATGAACGAGCTGAGGCAGAAGCAAGGATACCGTAAAAGTACCGATTGAAAGGAGCAATCGTTGCGGGAACTTATTGAACATTAGCTGTCTCGCTATATATTTACTCAAGGTTTATTGATAGGCGCATGAGTGCGGAAGCGCAGAGAGCAGAGACTTCCGTGACTTTATTCTCAGTTACTAGAGTTTGTTGCGAGACTCCAGCAATAACCCAACCGTATTCGAACAATTCATTAAAACACGCATCATCTATACCTCGCAGATGGGATTAAATAATATTTATCGGCGGGTATTCTGACTGAGAGGCCAAAACCTCATCACAGTTGCGGGACAGCGGCAGACTTGCACTGCTCTTTCCCCGTTGCCTCTAGCAGATGGTCTCTGCTAGAACCGCTAGTTGACAGTCAGTTTATCATACAAGCGCTTAAGCGGGATTGTCCGTCGTCGATTCAGAAGAAGCGGGTGGGCGACGATGCAGGACAATAATATTTGACCCAACCACGGGTTCTCTTGCCAGTACCTTGTCGGTTTGATCACGAATTTCTAACTTGGGAAAATTGAGTTGGCGAGATCGTTCTAGAACATCTTTGCCCAATTGGTCTTGCTCTGTTGGGGTGAGATCAAACCAGCGATCGCTAACCTTCACCACCCACTGTTCTGCCTGAAAGTTAGCCTGGACGGATTGGACAACATCTTGAGAGTAGCGATCAACCACCTGCGCCACTTGGGTTTGCACATCCATGATCGGTTTTTGTTCAGGCTGGGGAGGGGAAGGAGGTTCACTTGTGGGTGCTTCTGCAGTTGGTGAGGCTGGCTGGGGTGGAGAGGGAGATACAGGTGCAAGCGTAACGGGAACTGGTTTTACAGGTTTAGGGACAGTCACAACAGGCTGAGTTTGAGGACGGGTCTGGACGGCTGGTTTAATCGCAGCAGTTACAGAAGAAAATAGCCAGTATCCGATTAACAGAATGCTCAAAATCACCAGGGTTAAGAAGCGATCTGAAAAGGGTTTTAAAGCCTCTGGAAAGCGTCCACGCAGAAACTTCAGTCCTAAACCCCACAAAGGTTTGACAACTTTATTGCCTAGAGGAATGAGAATTTGTTTCCAGATCCAGGTGAAAACCTGAACGATGGGCTGAAGTGGTTTAAGCCGTGCTTGCAAATTGCTGTAGAGTTTTGAAGCGACAACCTGCTTTTGCACCGTCGAGAAGAGAGAGCCAACGGCCTTACTCACGGGGATCCAGACTTGGGTAAGTGTGGACTCAATTGTTGACCCAATAGGTTGCGTTTCTGGTAAAGACGAGGATGTCCTAGCAGTGATGGGTTTGTCTGGTCTAGGCTTAGATGTAGGGGGTGGAGATGGTATTTTCTGAGCAACTGCTTCTGTGGTCTGGTCGCTAGAGGGTCTAGATGCAGAAGGCTCAGAGTTAGGCTTATTTCGCCAAACAGAAGGTCGGAGGGACTCTGACTTTGGCTGAGGTGGAGGATTTGCAGCCGACGTTGCCTGGAGATCGCCTTGAGCAGGATCTGTAGAGGATGCAGATCCTGGGACATCAGATTCTGATTGGGGGACAATGGGTTGTTCTTCAGGCATAGGTTTGACAAAAGGCAGAAACTGTAGGAACCGTTACCAGCATCAGCAGGTTACCTCTGCTCAGCCCTAATCTATCATCAAACTGTTGTGTCCAGCTTGCTGTCAGCGTAACGAATACTAACTTCAATCCATGATGACGTCGATCTGTATACCTACGGATAATTTCAGCTATTCTGCTCACCTACCCTTGAGTTGTTAGTGGGTTATGACTTACGAAAGCGTCGCCGCAAAAGCACATAACCCAGCAATGACGAGAATGCCTCCCACCGTGAGGAGTGTATTAATGGTCTTGGTTTTAGCCGTTGGCGGTTCAGCCGCATAGCTTTTAGGTTCAACGGCAAAATTGTTGAGGAGACCTTTATCTTCGGTGGTATAGCGCATATTTAAACAAAGTTCATGAATTTTTATAAATTATAACAGCCCTTTTGCATCCTGGTTAATCCCCAAAAAGTCGTGAGGAGTATCCTTACAAAGCTGATCCGACTTCAGGTTGCAATCATGACCTGTTTCGTATCACCGCATTCTGGATAGATCAAGATCAGGTTGAAATCCGATCCGTGAGGGGTGAACTGGCGCTGGCAAACGCTTTGACAGGGATACGGCCGGAACGATAGGCGAGTCGACCTGCTTGCGTGGCTAGGCTCATCGCTGCGGCCATGACCACGGGACTTTGAGCTTGGGCGATCGCAGTATTAATCAACAAGGCATCTGCCCCCATTTCCATGGCCGCAGCCGCTTCACTGGGGGTGCCAATACCAGCATCCACGACAACAGGAACGGTGGCATTCTCAATAATAATTTGAATGTTGGCCGCATTTTTAATCCCCTGGCCTGAACCAATCGGCGATCCCAAGGGCATGACCGTTACACAGCCGATCTCTTCTAAACGCTGGGCTAAGAGGGGATCAGCATTGATATAGGGGAGCACAGCAAAGCCTTCTTTGACCAATTGTTCTGCTGCCGATAAGGTGCCAATGGGGTCTGGTAGCAGATATTTGGCATCGGGAATGACCTCTAACTTCACAAAGTTGTTGTCTTCTTGACCCAATAATTTGGCCATTTCTCGTCCTAAACGGGCGACTCGCACGGCCTCTTCGGCGGTTTGGCATCCGGCTGTATTGGGGAGCATCCAGACTTTGCCCCAATCTATCGCTTCTGCCAGTCCCTGATGACCGGGGGCACTGGTTTGGACGCGACGAACGGCAACGGTCACAATTTCACAACCACTGGCTAAGATACATTGGCCCATGGTTTCAAAATCAGGATATTTGCCCGTTCCGGTCATCAGGCGGGATTGAAATTGCCGGTCACCAATTTTTAAGGTTTGATCGACAGACACTACCGGGGGTAAAGCAACAGAGGAGTCAAGGGTTTGCATAATCTAAAGTCTAAAGACAGATATCACAGATGATTGAGGTTCAGCTATTGCGACTGGGGGTCGCTAGGCTAGTGAAGTTCCTCACATTATAGGAAACTGAACTGGCATGTCGTTTGGGGAACTCCAGATTTCAGCTTGCGTCAAACAGGGGTAAGTGTAATTATGGTTAATTCCATTTATGACTGCCACTCTTCAGTTATCTTGGTCAAGGGTTAAGGTTGAGGATTCAGAACCTCACGTGCAAATACCAGCGGCGAAACTTGGCAATTACGAGCTGGTGCAACTCTGTCAAGCTGGGTTGCACCCCGATCGCGCTGCGTTTACAGAACTGCTGCGACGGTACGAGTCTCATGTGGAGCGAGTGCTGTATCATCTGGCTCCAGATTGGGACGATCGCGCTGATCTAGCCCAAGAAGTTTGGATTCGAGTCTATCGAAATATCAAGCGACTGCACGAACCCGATAAATTTCGAGGTTGGCTCAGTCGGATTACCACGAACTTGTTCTACGACGAGCTTCGCAAGCGTAAGCGCTATAAAACCCCACTGTCCTTGGATGCGCGCTTGAGCATGGAAGATGGGGATATGACCTGGGAGATTGCCTCCGTGGAGCCTGGGCCGGACGAAAGTTTTGCGACTCATGAGTTCTATAGTGAGCTAAATGCTGCGATCGCAGAACTCCCGGAAGCCTTTCGCACCACAATTGTCCTGCGAGAAATCGAGGGGCTAGCCTATGAAGAAATCGCCGAAATTACTGGTGTTTCCCTAGGAACTGTCAAATCTCGGATTGCCAGGGCACGGCTGCGGTTACAAGGCCAATTACAAAATTATCTTAAAGCTTAGTGTTAATTTCTTCATCTAAGTTGATCATTCTAAAGGTATGAAGAAAGAACTTTAGTACTTTGATGTCCACACCCCAAACATACGTTAGATTTAAATGAAGGCTTTCATTCATGAAGCGCTTGCTTGAAATACAAACCTGGTACCAACTATTCCATCTCAAATAGTTGGCTCTATTTACACCCTGATGTCAGTACTGCCTAGCGGCTATGGCATCCAGGTAAATCTACTTTTTTTCCCTAATGACCTCATGAATCGGGCAAGTGAGATACTGCGATGGATGACATTGAAACTTTAGAATTTGACCGTTTTGAATTGCTGAGTGCTTATCTAGACGATGAAACCACCGCCGCAGAACGCAAGCAAGTCGAGTTGTGGCTAGTGACTGATCCGGAGTTTAACCGTTGCTACCAACAGCTCCTGCACATGCAGCGTGGCTTTCAAAACCTGCCTGTTCCCCCGCAAGCAGTGCCTGAACAGACCGTTGATCGGGTTATGGCGCGACTAGAACGTAAGCCTAAGATAGCTATTGCTGCAACAGTGGGAACTACTGCTGCTGTCGCCACAGCCATTGCGGCGTTCGCGGGTCTGTTTTCTGGGCAAGGTGCCTTAGTGCCTCAAACTGCACAAAGCGATCCCCTATCTAATCCGACGATCGCTGTGACCTCCCCTGTTGATCCCTTGCAGCCTGCCGACTTACTGATTGCGATTGATCGCTCTCCCGTAGAGATCCCCACAGTAGACCGTTCTAAGTCTTCCTTAGGGACTAACGTAATACCGTCCCCGTGATCATCCCTAATAACAACACCATCCCTATCCAGACATTTTGGCGGAACATTTGAGCGTAGGCGCTAGGGACAAGGTTGGTTCTTCTTAGACGGGTTATTTGTCGATACCACCAATAACTGCTCAACCCTAAGGATAGCCAGTAACCGATATATAGGTTCAGGATATACCCAAGTATGCCTAAGCAGACAACGGTTCCCCCTAAAAATAGGCCAATCGCAGTTTCTGCATATCGCCCAAAAAACAACGCACTGGAGTGAATTCCTAAACGTTGATCATCGGGGCGATCGGGCATGGCGTAGATCGTGTCAAAGCCCAGGGTCCACAAAACCGTTGCCAACCATAGCCATCCCGTTGCTGGTGGCAGGCTACCGACTGCGGCGCTCCAGCTAATTAAAACGGAAAAGCCCCAAGCTATCGCCAAGACAATCTGGGGGACTGGGAAAACCCGCTTGGCCAAAGGATAAAGAATAATCACAGGGACTGCGGCAACGCAGAGGCCAAAGCTGAGGGGGTTCAAGAAGCGAGAGAGTCCAAAGGCACAGGCAAACGCCACCCCGGCAACACCAACCCCTACTCGGACAGTGATGGTGCGATTGGCGAGGGGGCGGCTCTGGGTTCGTTTCACCTGCGGATCGATATTACGATCCCACAAATCATTAACGACACACCCTGCTGCACTTGTCGCCAAACTACCAACAATGATCACCGTCACCAGAACCCAAGAGGGCTTACCTTGGGTAGCCAGGAAAACAGCCCACAGCGCCGGTATCATTAGAATTAAGCGCCCTTCCGGCTTATCCCACCGGAGGAGCTTGATGATGGCTAACCAAGTGGGGATGGGTCGCTGTTGGGAGTGTACTCTGGTCATTCTGTAATGGGGTACTAGGGCGCGATCGCTGCTGGAGGCCGCTGCCATATCCAAGTGAGGAAGAATCCACTGGCAGCTAGCTTAAGCATTTCTAGACTCCAATAAGCATAATGGAGCTGATCCATCGTCTCCGGGACTTCAGGTGTCTCAAAGAGGGAAAGTTGTATGCCTAACCCACTCATGTGGGGAGTGAGGCCATAGGTATAGATGAGCGGGATCAGCAGCAACAGGCTGGCAGTCAGCAGTGCTGTTTTACTCAAGGGGGATTGAGGGGTAGTGGCCTGCCATAACAATGCCCCTGTCAAGACGAGTGCGCCTGCGATTAACTCAACGCGATTAAAAACCGAAAAAATCAAATCTCCTGCCATGACAAACCCAGGATTAGCCATCATCCCCGTGATATACAACCCCGGCATAATCAATAAATCTAGAAAAAGACTGGCACTCACCCAAGCAACGAGGGTTACGATGATTGTGGTGTGAGCAATTGCGAGAGTGGAAGTGCTGTTTGAAATCAGGGAATGTTGGAGATCGGTTGCTGTTGTTCTCATAGTCTGACCGTCTAAGTTGTGCATTGTTGAGGTGCATTGAGGAGGAAACGCCACCTTAATACTGCCAGCCTAACGAGATTTGGGCGAGGGCATCGGTCTGCGAAACAAAATGCAAGTCTATTGCAACAAAACAACAAAATCTGGCTACCTGCTCAAAAGGGCATTGATTCTAAAATAATCCGGGTTGATCCCAAGGATTTTAGGAGAGGGTTCGTTTGCCAGTCTTCCGTGAGTAAGGCTTGCAAAAGCTGAGCCGCCTTTTTACTATCTGGGGTATCTAGTTGCCCCAGATAGTGACGGGCAGTGTGAAACGAATCTTCCTGGGCAAGTTCGACAATGGCATCGGCTCGATCGAGTAGAGATTTGACTTGGTTTTGTAGATTGCTCCATAAATCAACATGCCGGAGATTGCTAAAGGCTTCTGCCACCAGATCTTGTCGATGTTGAATCAGAATAGTTCGAGACCGCAGGAGCGGAGGGAGGTCGTCGATCATAACCGCAGGGCCATAAAAAATACAATGCACGGCCTCCACCCATTTGACATAGGGGGCAAAAAACCGTTGCAAAATATGCAGTGCTAAGGCGGCAATGATGCTGCCTTGACTGTGAGCCAGGATAAAAATTTCAGCACCAGCCCGAAGGCCTTGAACTACCTCATATGCTAGGCGTAATGTGGGGCGGGGGGCACCTGCGGGATAATTTCCATAGAGATAGGCTTCAAAATCATTCCAGGCCATGTTCTGCAAGAAAGGTAATCGCCGCACGATATCGAGATCAAAGGGCAGTTTTTGCGCTGCTTCACCGACGGTAAGGGCGAGGGTTTGGCGCTGCTGTTGGAGTTCGGCCAAAATATCAGCATCGGGGGAGAGGGTGCTATCACACAACATCTTTAACAGATCGGCACAGTTTTGCAAGCGTTGATCGCTCTGGCGAGAAAGACGCTCTGGCCAAAACTGAGCCAATTCTGCTTTTCCCATCATCGCTTCCAACAAATCGTTCCGATAACCAGCGGTGCTGTTATGCACTCCCAGAATATCCAAGGGGCGATCGAGGGTTAGCCATACTAGGGTTTCGAGATCTTGCACTTGTCTTTCAACAGAGCTAGTCACACCATTAATGTGGAGAAGGCGTTTGGCTCGGCCTATAGGTTGTGCTGGGGGATAAACCAAAAGATGACCATCTTGTTGCTGTTCACTCAGGATGGGCAATGTCGTGAACCTCCGTTCGAGCTAGGGATGGGTTAAGCGCAGCACAACCCAGAATTCAAGGCAATTAGAGTCTCTACATCAACTCTTTATTCAGATCATCACAACCTGGCATTCCACAGCATGAAGACACCGCTGACGGCAATGAAGGCAAAGGATACCTGCTTAAATAAATCATTACTCATACGGTTGAAAACCAATTGTCCTAGCCAATTCGCTGGAAAAGCGGCAGCACCAATAATCGCACCGTAGAGGATGTAAGGTTTACTCAGGGTTCCTAAAGAAGCATAGGCCCATAATTTAATGATATGCGCCAGAATAATGTTGGCTGCTTTGGTGGCTACCATGGATTCTTTCAACAATCCGTAGTTGAAATAGACCGGATTCATGATCGGCCCTGTACTGCCAATTAAACCAGAGACAAAAGAATTTAAGAACCCTAAGGGCAAAAACTGCCAGGTTTTCACGGAAAAAGTCTGTTCTTGCTTGCCAAAGGTGTAGTTAGCCACCATGAGCAATAAGGCTAACCCAATGACAATTTGCAGACCTTCAAGATGAATGCGAGTGAAGGTGAAAGCACCCAGAATAGAACCGACAATGACGCCAGGTAATTGCCAGAGGGTCACCTGCCAATCAATATCTTGCCAAAAGTAAAAGAGTCGCTGAATATTCCCTAATAACATCCCCATCGTGATGACTGGAGCCACCGCCTGGGAGCCATATAGACAATTGACTAAGGGAATCAAGACTAAGGGGCTACCGCCACCCGCAACCATGCTAACGAACCAAGACAGGAAGCTAACAATTCCTAAAACGGCAATAGGCACAGGGCTAACAACTTAAGCAAACAGCATCCTATATCTTAACTTCTTATTAACTTTTGCAACAAAAATATTCCCTCGGCATCCCCCAAAGGGGTTTAGGATGATTGCTGTTCTAGATATTTGGCCACGGTCTGCACATCTTTATCCCCCCGACCTGAACAACAGATGACGATCCGAGGGCTACCTTCTAGTTGGGGACAGAGGGTTTCTAAATAGGCGATCGCATGACTGGTTTCCAGAGCCGGAATAATCCCTTCCAGTTCCGTTAAACGTTGAAAAGCCGCAACCGCCTCCGCATCCGTAACGCTGTAATACTCACAACGCCCCCTATCCTTCAAGAAGCTATGCTCAGGCCCCACGCCGGGATAATCTAACCCGGCACTGATGGAGTGGGCTTCTAAGACCTGACCATCTTCATCTTGGAGTAGATAACTCATGGCTCCATGTAAAACACCCGCTTGACCCTGAGTGAGCGTGGCGGCATGTTTTTGCGTATGAATACCCTCTCCCGCAGCTTCCACCCCAATCAGGCGAATCTGAGTGTCAGCAATAAACTCGTGAAAAAGACCCATGGCATTCGATCCACCCCCAACACAGGCCAGCAAAATATCCGGTAAGCCCTGCCATTTCTGTTGACATTGCTGGCGGGTTTCTTGGCCAATAATGGCATGAAAGTTCCGCACCAGCATGGGATAGGGGTGTGGACCCGCCACCGAACCTAAGATATAGTGGGTCGTCTCTACATTCGTGACCCAATCTCGAATCGCTTCGGAAGTGGCATCTTTCAGAGTTCCCGTCCCGGCAGCAACGGGCTGGACTTCAGCCCCCAACAATTGCATCCGAAACACATTGAGGGCTTGGCGTTCCATATCATGGACACCCATATAAATCACACAATCTAGGCCAAATCGAGCACAGACCGTGGCCGTAGCAACACCATGTTGACCAGCCCCTGTTTCGGCAATGATCCGCTGTTTCCCCATCCGCTTAGCTAACAACACTTGAGCCAAAGCATTATTGATCTTGTGGGCACCAGTATGATTGAGGTCTTCACGCTTTAAGTAAATCTGAGAACCGCTGCCGTCAGGACGGGCATAGTAGGCCGTTAGCCGTTCAGCAAAATAGAGGGGACTAGGCCGACCCACATAGTCTGTAAGAAGCTGGCTCAGTTCTGCTTGAAAGACTGGATCGTTCTGATACTGAGCCAGTGCTGCCTCTAATTCTGCTAAAGCTGGCATCAGGGTCTCTGGTACATACTTGCCCCCATAGGGACCAAAGCGACCCAAAGTATCGGGTTGGCCGACAGATGAGGGATCAGTAGTTGCAGACAAAGGAGTAACGGCCACAGTTGATACCTAAGGGGGAGTAGAGTCAGGATTAATTATAGAAAAATATGGTCATGCTACACAGTTATCGGATTGTTCATCAATCCCTTTGAGTTTGGGTTATCGATTTAGATAACAACAGATCTCACTACCCATACACTTCGTTCAGCACCTATATAACCAATAAAGTGCTGGCTGCTGACAGATAAGACATCCGCTACATCCGCTCTCATCCGTTGCCAACTGAGATCTTGGCCACCAACAGTTCCTGAAAACGTGGCTCATCCCGCATATCATCAAAAGCTGAGTCAGTTTTAGCCAGCTCCTGAAACTGATTAGGCTTTAGCCGAATCGCTTTCTGGAGGTTCTCAATAGCGAGATGGATATTGCCCTGCAAGGCATAACAACAGGCTTTGTTGTAAAAAGCATCTGCCAATTCAGGTTGGATTGCTAAAGCCTGGTCAAAGCTGGTGATCGCTTCGTCAGTGCGACCTAATTGTCGTAGGGCATACCCCCGGATGTCCCAGACATCATGGTCATCCGATTTAATTTTGAGGGCTTGATCGTAACTGGCGATCGCTCCTTCATAGTGACCTAATTGACTTAGGGCAGCCCCCCGGATGTTCCAGACATCATAGTCATCCGGTTTAATTTTGAGGGCTTGGTCGTAACTGGCGATCGCTTCTTGATAATGACCTAAATTACCCAGAGCAATCCCCCGGTAAGTCCAGACTTCATGGAAATCCGGTTTGATTTCCAGAGCTTGGTTGTAACTGGCGATCGCTTCTTCATAGTGACCTAATTCGCCTAGGGCACTCCCCCGGTTGTACCAAGCTTCATGGAAGTCCGGTTTAATTTGTAGGGCTTGGTCATAACTGGCGATCGCTTCTTCCCGCTCCCCTACAATTCCAAAGAGTCTTCCTTTTTCAAAATATAAGTTTGCTTTAGGTTCATTAGTTTGATCAGGTTCTTCGATCAATGCCTGTATTTCAAGTAAGTTTTTTCGACATTGATCCGGGGACAAATCCCATGAATCGTCTTGTTGCCATTGTTCAAGCGTTACTCGTGCAGATTCCTGGTGCAACCACTCCCGTTCCATCGGGAACTCGAATACCCCTGAATTCCAATCAAAAAAGTCAGGGGCACGACGGATAAAATATTTAAGGGCAAAATGGGGAATTAAAAACACAAAACAAAACGGGAAAGTTTCCCAGAAGCGTTCGCGGCTCAAATTTAAGTGTTGCAGCAGGCGGGGTATGCCTGTTTCACTATAGCTCCGCCTTTGAGCGTCATTAATCCACAGCCGATTTTTTTCATAGGCATACAGCGAATGTTCAATGCCTTGGACAAATAACACATTTATTGGGTGATTGCGGTAAAGGGAATCAACCTGGTCATACAGCGTTTCAATTGGCTCTGTCAGTGACAGCACTTCAATTCGTTTTTGGGGTAGATCTTCCTGTACCTTTGCAATCAACCGTTCCCCTGCTGCTGGGGAACATTGCACAAATAATAGTCCAAACCCTTGGGAATAGCTGAGCGAACGAATCAGTGCCCTATATTCCTTTTGAGGGTCAACCTGAGTATCTGGATTCCGATCCAGCCTTGTTGAAGTCATAGTGCCAATTTCTTTTTCTTCTGCTTCTTCAGGTTTTCCAGTGCCACCTTAAACTCTGGAGCCTCCCATAACACTGGATGCACATCATACCAAGATTCTTCTTCGCGGTACTCTAGCAAACAACGGGTAAACAATAAACTGCGGTGGGCATCGTCATTGGCAATTTGTTTAGAGTCATGCACCGCAGTCAGTAAACTCCATTGATCTTCATTCACCGTGTCGTGGTAAGTTTTACGGAGCTGCCGCACCGCCTGCGCCAAAGCACTGGCTTCAATGGGCAAACTCTCTTCTTCATTGTACTCAATGGCCGTTTTCACTAGCCACACCAAATTTCGCACATGGCCACCGCTCATTAAGCACAATCGCTCCAGTGTTTCAGGGCTATCAAACACCTCTGTTTCTAGAGACAACCCCTTGGCCTCTGGAATCGAATCCACCCGCGAGCGAATGATGGACTTTAGAGTCTCGATTCCCGCTGGGTTGGTGTCATTTTGACGAGTCTGGGTCATCACTATTGGCAAAACTTGGGACTTGCAGTTGTAAATCTCCATCAGATCCGAGGCTCGATTCGACAATACCAATGAAATCGGCACCGTATAGATCACATCACAGTCCAATCCCTTCAGTTGCTCAGCCCGATCAATAAAAATCTCGCCGTGGTTGGTGCGTCCACCCTCCTTCGTCACTAATGCGATCTTCTCTAGACCATCAGCAATCACCACCAGCCGTTGTTGCTCCTTGGGCAGCTTGCATTTGGCATCGGCAATAAATTCATTGAGTGCAGCCACCAAACTTTCGGTGTAGGGGTTCAGCAATTCTCGTAACTTTGCCCGTTGCGTGGGTTGTGTACGGATACTAGCGGTGATTTTGGCAAATTCTTTAATACCCAACTCCACGCTTGGATCACTGAAATTGATGTCGGTCAACAATACCTCTTGTAGTGCCTGAGCGCGTTCCTGTAGCCAACTCAGCACAGGCTTTGGGTCTGCTGCCCTCACGCCTTCTAGCAAATGGCGTGTACAGGCCAGCAAAATATCGGTATACTCCACATCTTCTGAGTTCACGTCTTTATCCTCTGCCGAGAAATAGACGACTGTGCAGCCTTTTTGGGCTAAATTTTGCTGGAGCCGCAATAATTCTGTGGACTTACCACCGCCGCGATGCCCCGTATACAATTGGCAGGTGGGGCGCTCAGCAAACCGAATAGCTCTACCCAATTCCACCAACACATCGCTGCCACCGCGCACTGCTTTGCAATCGACATACAACGCTGAACCCGCAGGCAAAGGTGCCGGATCGAAGGCATTGTAAATGTTCTTTAGAATTTCCATCTCACCCTTTTCCTGCATCTCCCCCCGCCTTATGACTCATGCTGCCGCTGATTCTGCAATTGTATCGGTTCATCTTGATAGCAACCGAAAAATATGGCCTGCCTCAGAAACAAACCTTTGCCCCAAAGGATAAGGAACCACGATATACTCCGTGGGTGTTGACTGGCTAGGACAAGGACATGATCGCGGTAGCAATTTTGGCGGCAGGTAAAGGCACACGCATGAAGTCGAATTTGCCTAAGGTTTTGCATCAACTGGGGGGCAAGAGTATGGTTGAACGGGTGTTGAATAGCACCATTGACTTATCCCCGTCTCGCCAAATTGTGATCGTTGGCTATTGTGCAGATCAGGTACAAACGGCATTGCAAGCTTGGTCAGGGTTAGAGTTTGTCGAACAAACCGAGCAACTGGGGACAGGTCACGCCATTCAGCAAATTCTGCCAGTTCTCAAGGAATTTGAGGGCGATCTATTGGTTCTCAATGGTGATTTGCCCTTGCTAAGACCCCAAACTTTAAAAAAAATGCTGGTCACTCACCAAACCCATGAGAATGCTGCCACCATTTTGACGGCTCACATCCCCAATCCCAAGGGCTACGGGCGAGTCTTTTGTGATGCGCGAATGCATCTGCAGGAAATTATTGAAGATCGAGATTGCAGCCCTGCCCAAAGCCAAAATCAACGGATTAATGCGGGTGTCTATTGTTTTCGCTGGTCAGCCCTAGAGCAAGTCTTGCCTCACCTTAAGGCTGACAATGATCAGCAAGAATATTACTTAACCGATGCAGTCAACTATCTAGAACCCGTCATGGTTTTGGATGTGGAGGATTACCAAGAAATTTTAGGCATTAACGATCGCAAACAGCTTGCTACTGCTTACAACATTTTGCAAAACCGGATCAAAGATGACTGGTTAACTGCAGGGGTAACCTTAATCGATCCTGACAGTATTACGATTGATGAAACCGTAGAACTAGCATCTGATATCGTCATCGAACCCCAAACCCACCTCAGAGGAAACACCAAAATTGATACGGGCAGTCATATCGGTCCTGGAACCTTAATTGAGAACAGCCACATCGGTGCCAATGTCCGCGTCCTCTATTCCGTGATTAAGGATAGTCAAATCGGTGATAACGGTCAGATTGGTCCTTATACCCATCTGCGCGGTGAGGTACAAATTGGCAGCCAATGCCGAGTGGGGAATTTTGTAGAAATCAAGAAAACAACCCTTGGCGATCGCACCAAGGTTGCCCACCTTTCTTATCTAGGTAATGCCACCCTGGGGGCTCAGGTCAATATTGGCGCGGGGACCATTACCGCTAATTATGATGGGTTCAATAAGCATCCTACTTACATTGGCGATCGCACCAAAACAGGAGCCAATAGCGTCCTAGTGGCCCCCATTACATTAGGAACCGATGTCACTGTTGCGGCTGGATCAACCCTCACCCAAGATGTCGGGGACGATGCGCTGGTTATCGCGCGTCAACACCAAAGTGTCCTTCCCGGTTGGCGTCCATCTACTTCCAAATAACAAGTTTGAGCCGCTTCATTTCGGGAGACAACCCATTAGGGATCGAGTAACGTCTTCCGGGCGCTGTACCGCTTAGGCGGTACAGCGCGGGCGCATCCATTAGCCCAGGAAGTTTCAGCAGCCCGCCAGCTATCTCGCAAGACAACCAGGAGCCTCCAGGCCATATTACCGATGACCCGATTGTTTTAATATTTTTTGCCCCGTTCAAATCCGCATCCCCATGCCAACCGCAATGACCACAAACAAACCGCTTACCTTTTCTGTACGACTTCCCTGTAACGGGGTGAATGTGCAGGCATTGGTGGCAAGTTTGACTGGTGTATCTGGGGTTAACCATGACAACCTTCACACCTGCACCCAAAGCTTTGTAGTCAATAAACAGTCGCAGTTGATGAAATGCCCAACTATTCGAGCGTCTGCGCTCGGTTTTGGTGCGGGCTTGTTGATTGGTGCGTTCGCGGATGCCCGTCAGATCCTCAATTGCAATGCTGGCTTGTTTGGACTTGGCAGTTTGAACGAGACTTTTGGAGATGTTGTGATTCAACCAGCTCTGAAATCGACGCTCACGACCAGACAACCATTGCAGCAATCCACGCACTCGACGGCGTGTACTGCGTGTGCCCTTACTGGCTTTGTGTTGGAGTTTCGCTCTCAAGTTGGCATAGTGGTCACGCACTTTGTTGATGCTTTTGCCTTCCCAGGTTTGTCCCTCGGAAGTATGAGCGATGTCAGTGCGTCCCAAATCCACGCCCAAGACATTCTCGCTTTCTTGCGGGCTTGGCGGTTCCGACTCCAGACAAATCTGGAGGTAATAGGAACCATCTTGCCGCTTAACCAGAGTGGCGGACTTTGGGTTAGAGCCTTTAAGCGCCCCGATCTGGTAGTTGCCAATGGCCAATTCAAACCGCTCACGACCATCAACGGTAGTCAGCGATACCGTCCAGTCCTTCTCCCGAAACGAGAAGATTCGAGCGTCGTAGGTGACAAAGCCAACTTTGAACGCTTTCACTAGACGATTCTTTTGTTTGGCAACTTTGCGAGAGCCTGCAACCCTGTTGAGCCAAATTACTCGACAGACCAAATCGGGCGCGAACTTCGTAGTAGCAAAGCGATTGCAGCTTTACCGTATTGGCTATCTTCTCTGGCGTGTTCTGGTTGACCCAGTTCAACGCCTTCCCAAAAGCGTCAAGCGTCGCATCCAATTTCTGGGCTTGCAACTTATTGACCTTGAGCTTGCAGGAGATACTCAAGACTTGATTCATAGCCCTATTCTATCTCATCAGAAAAGGGTTGTCAGTATGCCCGATAGATTATTGTCCGGCTCCATACCTACGCCGGACTCGCATTCCTCCCGACGCTCACCTACGGTAGAGCGCGGGGCTCCTGCTGCTCTAGCTGAACTTTTGAAACTAGTACCGCTACGCGGAAGTACAAAGACAAAAGGTAAAAGGCAAAAACCTTGAACCATAATCTTTTTGGAACTTTTAAAGGGTTGCGGTATTTATGCCCCAAGGTACTAGCCATTGAGATACCCCAGGTTTGGCTTATCAGCTTTTAAGGTTAGTCTCAGGAATTTTATAGCTTGTTTTCAGCCACAACTCTTAGAGTAGTTGGCATACTCTCGATAAAACACTTCTATGAAACTTATCCGCATTCTGGCACAATCCACCTTGGTTGGCGCTTCCCTACTTGGTTTGGGCATCCTCTCAACTCAGGCACAATCCAACCTGCCCCCAGGTGCAGAAGATATGCCAACGGGGTATGTCCTTAGCAAAACACCCATTGCCGGAAAGCACTGCTACCATCACGGCGGGGGGCACGTCTATTTCTACTGTTACTCTCGCAAAATCAATGGATCTGAAATTAAGCAGCATGGTGCCATGATGAAAGACGGCATGATGAAAAAAGATGATGGCATGATGAAGCATGATTCCATGATGAAAAAAGATGATGGCATGATGAAAAACAAATAGGAATTGGGTTGCTTTTGAAAGAAGCACTCAATATCCAGAGGACGCCATGACTTCACCCCTATCCTCTCATCGTCAAGTTCGACGGGTTCCTACTCAGACTTTTTGGGTCAAAATCTTTCATTGGATTAATATCATCAGTTTAATCTTGATGATCACCAGTGGGCTGCAAATCTATAATGCCAATCCGGTATTGGGTGGGCGCGAAGGATGGCAGTTCCCGGATTTATTCCTGCTGGGGGGATGGCTGGCAGGCGGACGGCACTGGCATTTTGCTGCGATGTGGCTGTATTCTTTGAATTTACTTGGGTATGGACTCTACGTTTTTGCCACTCGTCGCTGGCAGCGTCGGTTTGCCAGTAGCGCTGACCTGCAAGCATTGCAGAAGAGTCCAAACCTAAAGCGGAAGAACCTTGCATGGCATCGGTTAGTTTATACCGCGATCATTCCTATTTTGCTGCTGGCAATTCTAAGTGGTCTCGCCATGTTCAAGCCTGCTCAATTACACTGGCTAGCTGCGCTATTTGGGAATTGGCAAACGCTTCGCACAATTCACTTCCTGAGCGTTCCTCTAGTCCTTCTGTTTACAGTCGCTCACTCCTTGCTTGCCCTTAAGGTGGGGAGCATCCGTCTCATCCAGTCCATGTTTCTCTAGAGGTGAGCAATGGGTCTCATTCTTCCCAAACATTTCCTATCCCGCCGCCAATTACTGCAACTCTCTGGATTCTCTGGGGCAAATCTGTTCCTGGGCGGCTGTGGGTCAAGTTTGTTCTCAGACACCGTGGGGCAATTGGTTGAACCTCTCAACCAAAGGATTGAAGAACTGCTGCTTACGCAAAAGCCTGTCCCTGAATATCCAGTCAGTGCGATTGAGCCAGACAAGTTACTGATCAATACGTTTGACTTTGCGCCTGAAATTGACCCGACAACCTTTCGTCTGACGATTGATGGCGAAGTCAGTCGGCCTTTGCAATTGAGCATGACCGATATCCAGAAATTGCCCTTGACTTCAATGGTAATTCGCCATGTCTGTGTGGAAGGCTGGGCTGCGATCGTTCAATGGGGTGGGGTCAGATTACGAGATTTAGTGGCTCTGGTTCAACCCAAGTCCAATGTCCGTTACGCCTACTTTAAATCAGCTGATGGCTATTATGAAAGTTGGGACATTGCCTCTGCACTCCATCCTCAAACCCTGATGGCTTACAAGAAGAATGGACAACCGTTATCCGTGGATTATGGTGCCCCCTTGCGCTTGGCATCGCCAGTCAAACTGGGCTACAAGCAAAGCAAATGGGTAACCCAGATCAAGCTGGTCAGTACCTTGCTACCTGCTAAAGGTTACTGGGAAGATCAAGGCTATGAGTGGTTCGCAGGACTATAGTGTATTTTTTAAGATCTTTATTGTAGTTTGAGATATTCCCTGTATAGAGATGTTGCTAGGATGATGCCTAGGCAGTGATATAGGTCACCTTATTGGTGACTGCAATTCGAGAGAATAGCTCAGCTTTACTTGATCTTTCAGCCAAAGGCTCGGTTTTTAATGACAAATCCTCCAGTCATTGCTACCACGCAACTGACCAAACAGTTTGGTGATAGCATTGCGGTTAGCCAAGTCGATCTACAGGTTCAGTCAGGTGAAATTTATGGTTTGATTGGTCCGAATGGTGCGGGTAAAACCACGCTGATTCGTATGTTGGCTACTGCTGAAGAGCCGACCTTGGGCACGATCGCCATTGGTGGTCAAACCTTAATTCAGAATCAACCCAACTCTGAAGTCAAGCGGCGGATTGGCTTTCTTCCCGATGATTTCCCTCTGTATGACGATCTGCTGGTGTGGGATTATTTGGATTATTTTGCGCGGCTTTATTACCTGCGTGAGCCAGAACTCAACCAGCGTCTGCAGGAAGTTCTAGTCTTGGTGGATCTAGAGAATAAGCGCGATAGTCCCATCAGTACGCTCTCACGAGGGATGAAACAGCGCTTGAGTCTGGCCCGAACCATTATTCATCAACCGACGTTGTTGCTTTTAGATGAACCTGTTTCTGGCTTGGATCCAGTGGCCCGGGTGCAGTTTCGACAAACCTTAAAAACTTTGCAACAGCAAGGGCTGACGATTCTGATTTCTTCCCATATCCTCAGTGATCTAGAAGATTTTTGCACTTCTATCGGCATTATGCAGATGGGGCAGCTCGTCGAAAGTTCTGAACTGCGGGCGTTGTACAATCGCGATCAAACGCAACAACTGATCATTTCTACAGTGGCTGATTTAGCGCCGTTAGAATCTTTCTTGCAAGAGCATTCGCTGGTGAGTGAATGTAACATTATTCCAGATAAACATCGGATTGCTGTTACCTTTACAGGGACCAACGATGACATTGTGGCTTTGTTGCGATCGCTGATCTCCGCTAATTTTCCCATCATTGATTTCCACCGCACCCAAGAGAGTCTGGAAGAGATCTTCATCAAAATGGGCTACCGACAAACTTCTTAACCCTTGACAGCACTATGACATCCACCTTCATTAATCGCTTAGGCAATTGGAATCCCCAGTTGTTACGAGAATGTCGGGGTCGCTTAAAACCCCGCAGCATCACCGCAGCCGTTGTGTTGTCCGTGATTGGCCAAGCGCTGTTAGGGCTATGGTTTTCCCAACAAGACTTTGAACCCGTTCTCAAACGCTGGGCCAATTTAGCTGAAACCATTACCTGGATTTTACCCTACGTTCTATTTACTGCGGGCAGCTACTACCTCGTCAGTGATTTAAACCAGGAAGAAAAGCGCGGCACTCTCAATTTTATTCGCCTAAGCCCACGCCCCAGTCGCCAAATCTTACTGGGGAAAATGCTGGGTGTTCCCCTATTGCCTTATTTAGCTATTGGCTTAGCGATTCCCTTGCATGTCTTAGCGGGGTTGAAAGCGGGAATGCCCTTGTTTTTCTTGCTCAGCTACTATCTGCTGCTGATGGCTGGGGGTTTTTTCTGGTTCAGTTTCGCCATTTTATATGGTCTCCTCAGTAGTACACGCGCCATCGTCGTCGGTCAACAATCCGTTGCTGCTGTAGCGTTTGCTGGATTAACGCTCTTCGTCTTGTCACCCCTATACTTTGCCTGGAATTTGCTGGTGACCTGGGCACCCTTAGGCTTCAATGCCTGGTCTGCCAAATGGCATCCCTATTCATACGGCTCTAACTCTGACACCACTCCTGTGCAATGGTTTGGGCAAATCATTAATGAATCAGCTTGGCTCTCCCACGGTTTTACGCTGGTGGTACTAGCCATTGCCACAGCCTTAATTTGGCTGATGCTGGTTCGTTTGTTTCGCAACCCTGGAACGACGGTGATGAGTAAGTGGCAAAGTTATGCCATTGTGGCTTTTCTCGAAGCCCTTGTCGTGGGTTTTTGGTGATCAACCCCAAGGTTAACCCGTTAGAGTTGGAAGGCAGCGGGTGGGAGGATTTCTTACCCGAAACCGGAACCTGGTTACTGTATGTCTTTAACTTTGGGCTGATTCTGGTGCTGATGCTGGCCCTCTGTCCACAGCGGTCTTCGCTGCTGGATTGGCTGCGCTATCGACAAGAATTCCGGGGCAGTCTGCGCGATCTGGTTTGGGCGGATAAGAGTCCGGCTGTGGTTGCGATCGCCATCAATCTCTTGATCATCCATGCCCTCTATGTCCCCTGGCTGTTCCTGATTGGTATTGGCAAAGAAAAACCCATGGTCGCTGCGATCGTCGTTCTGTCTATGAGTATTGTGCTGCTCATCTACACCACTGTCATTCAACAGATTTTCGCCCTCAAAATCCGCAACCCTTATATCTGGGCAATGGGTGGCTTAGCCATTTGGATGGTTGTGCCTGCCATTATGTTAGGCATTTTGGGGATTACGCCTGACCAAATGCCCGCTTCTATGATGATCTGGACATTCTTGGGCTATCCCTTCGGCGATTTAACCCAACCCATGCTAATGAATAGTGCCTTAGTAGGTGTCGTTGCTCAACTCTGTGTTCTGGTGCTGTTGGTCTGGCAATTTCAAAATCACCTGTATCGTTTAGCTCAGTCTCAACCGATCCCTGTGAGCGGTGATTAAAGGATGGCAGGTTTAACACCTATTAACAGGGCCGTTTCTAACCATTTCCAATAACAGTCCACATCTGTAAAGCCAATGTCGCGCAACCATTGCAGTTGAGTTTCCATATCCAAGAGTTGATTGGAAGAATCTTCTTCTTCTAGGGTGTAACCAATGGCCTGCAAAACTGTTCATGTAGCTTTTCTGTAGGAGAAGCAACATGCTCTAAATTACAGAACATCCCACCAGGTTCGAGTACTTCAAAGATTTCTTGGTACAAAGCTCGCTTACGCGAGTCTGCCAGATGATGGATGGCAAAACTGGAAACAATCCCATCAAATTTGCCCATCTGGGGGAGGGGATCATCCAGATTATGCTCCAGGATGGTGACCTGCGGATCATCAGCAAATCTCTGCTGCACAGCTTCTAGCATCGTCGGCGAAAAATCTACCGCAACGCTTTCTAAGTCAGGCCGATCAATCTTGAGCAGGGCAAGTAAGCGACCGTCCCCTGTCCCTAAATCCAGAAGCCGTCGGGTCGATGGAGGAACATGAGCTAACAAAACTCCTTCGCCATCGGTGCGATGGGGAATTTGATCAGCTCTAGCTAGATAATCAAGGGCATGGTTGGCCGTAGCCCACTGGTTAGCCATAGTTCAATGGTTCTCAAATCACTAAAGACAAAAAATCTGCAACGTATATTCTGGGTAGGAGCAAAGAGGTTATTTTTCTTTTTCTGATCTCCATCCACACCCATCGCTTGTAATTGCGCCATCAGTGCTTGTACCTGAGCCTCAGCCTGCTCAGCCCGTTGTCGCTCTTGTTCAGCTCGTTGCCGCTCTTGTTCAGCTCGTTGCCGCTCTTCCTCTAACTGGGTCTCTGCATCCTGACGCGCCTTTGTTTCAACCTGTAGAGCTTCCACGAGTTCATCGGGGGCCAATAATTTTTCGCCTGTCTCTTCTTGGTAAAACCCAATCAGGTTTTCATCAGCTTGCAATCGCAGCTTCAGGGGAACGCTCCGTCCATCGGTAATAGGTTCGTACTGGTCGCCTCGCAGACGATAGCCGAGCAGTTGTTCGGCTATCCATTCGCCTTTGGGGTCAAATAACCAGTATTCCTGCACCTCCATCTGTTCATAGAGAATTTTTTATAGCCTTGGTCATGATCCCGCGTCCCCTCAGAGGTGATTTCAAAAACCACAGATGGAACTGGGCCTTCTTCCCAGGTTTTGTAGTTGTCGCGGGGGCCAGGAAGGACATCCCAGATCACCATAATATCGGGGGCAACCCGCAGTTTGGGATACCCTTGGGCATAGTAAAGAAATTGATCGGCAAGAACAATCGCTTGTTGTTGGGCAAGATATTGCCTGAGGGCGACAACGGCATGAATGATGGCATCGACATGCACTGAGGTTTCGGCCAAGGGTTCTCCATCAGAACTGGGGTAAAAGATCTCGTCTGCAACAGCAGGGGTGGTTTGGGCGATAACCATAATCAATTGCACCACTGGCGATTTAGTTATAGTTTAACGGGTTTAATCTTACAATCTCCCCTATCTTCCTTACCGCCAGCCACAAGTACGGTATTTCCCCCCATTCTAGGGGCAGAAAATTGCTACAGTGTAACAGTATTGTCCCCTTTAGGTAGTTCTCAGGCAATGGAGTCACGGATTCAAGCAGTTCAAGCCCCCTATGGTGGCGGCGATGCCTATTACCGCACCCCCCCACCCGATTTAGAGTCTCTATTGCTCAAGGAGCGCATTGTCTATTTAGGAATGCCGCTGTTTTCCTCGGATGAGGTGAAGCGACAGGTGGGCATTGATGTGACGGAGTTGATTATTGCTCAACTCTTGTATCTGCAATTTGATGATCCAGAGAAACCCATTCTCTTTTACATTAATTCCACAGGAACCTCTTGGTATGGTGGGGATGCTGTTGGTTTTGAAACCGAAGCTTTTGCTATTTGCGACACCATGTCTTACATTAAGCCTCCTGTTTATACCATCTGTATTGGCCAAGCAATGGGGACAGCAGCAATGATTTTATCCGCAGGTACTAAAGGCTATCGAGCCAGCCTTGGTCATGCCACCATTGTCCTTAACCAATCTCGCACTGGTGCCCAAGGGCAAGCGTCAGATATCCAGATTCGAGCTCAGGAAGTTATTGCTAATAAAACAACCATGCTGGATATTTTGGCCAAGAATACGGGGCAATCCACCGAGAAAATTGCCAAGGATATGGATCGAATGTTCTACCTGACACCCGAAGACGCCAAAGAGTACGGATTGATTGATCGGGTTTTGACCAGCCAAAAAGAATTACCTACACCGTTAACCTCTGCAGTTTAAAGTTTGAGTCCACCTGAGCAACAAAAAGCGAGAAATAGACTATGCCTATCGGTGTTCCTAGCGTTCCCTATCGTATCCCCGGCAGTCCCTACGAACGCTGGGTCGATATTTATACTCGGTTGAGCCAGGAAAGAATTATTTTTTGGGGCAAGAAGTGACAGACGGTCTTGCCAACCGGATTGTGGCCTTTCTGCTCTATCTAGATTCTGATGATCCTAGTAAGCCGATCTCTCTCTATATCAACTCTCCGGGTGGCTCTGTCACGGCTGGATTGGCCATCTATGACACCATGCAGCATATTAAGTCAGAAGTAGTGACTATCTGTGTGGGTTTGGCAGCATCAATGGGTTCTTTTTTACTGGCTGCCGGTTCGCCAGGGAAGCGCTTGGCTCTCCCTCATTCTCGGATTATGATTCACCAACCCTCTGGTGGTACCCGTGGACAAGCTTCTGATATTGAAATTGAAGCCAAGGAAATTATTCGAGTGCGTCGGCAGTTAAATGAAATTTATGCGACTCGGACGGGGCAAACCCTAGAAAAAATTGAACGAGATATGGATCGGGACTTTTTTATGTCGGCTCAAGAGGCCAAGGAATATGGCCTGATTGATCAAGTCATTGAAGAACGACCCGCCTAACCAACTATGTCTTACTGGTTGCGGGGGTTGCCCTTTTTGTCCGTCAAACGCATCTGCTCATTGAGGGTATTTCTTTCCCAAAATACTCCTTGAAAATAGCCTTGAATTGCAGGCTCAGTCTCGGCCATTTCCAGGCGTTTTTCAGCCAAACAAGCGTACATCTCATCCAGCTCTACGCCAAAATACTGCCTGCCTAATTTCTTGGCAACTACCGATGTTGTTCCTGAACCTAGAAAAGGATCAAAAATAACATCCCCAGGATTAGAGCTGGCTAGGATGGCTTTGGCAATCAACTTTTCTGGCTTTTGAGTGGGATGATCGGTATTTTCTGGCATTGACCAGAAAGGAATGGTTAAATCTGTCCACAAGTTAGAAGGATGAGTCAGACGATAGTTTCCTGCTTCAGTCATATTCCAGTCTTTGGGAATCCCGTTCACTGTATAGGGAGCCATAACTTTTCGTTTGAGTTTGACTGCCTCTACATTGAAGGTGTAGGTATCAGAAACGGTACAAAACCAAATGTCTTCTGATGAATTTTTCCAGTTTTTATTAGCGCCACGCCCTTTTTCGCGTTCCCAGGTAATTCGGTTGCGCACCTGAAAACGATCTTTGATAGTCTCAAAAACCGCAGGTGAAGATTGCCAGTCTGAACAGATGTAAATTGAAGCGGTGGGCTTCAAAAGTTCTGAAAGTTTTGCAAGACAAGTATCAAGCCAATCTGTATAGGTCTGTAAGTCTCTTTTCTTGAAGCTGCTGGCGTTAAATATTTTGTTGAGATTATAGGGCGGGTCGATAAACAGCAAATCAACAGACTGTTTCGGTAGAAAATCAAGAATCTGAAAGAGATCTTGATGAATGGTGCGGTTCATCACTTTTTGTAATTCAATAGGCTGATCGAGTTGCAATAGTCTTTTTTGATACTTGGCTTGTTCTTCTGCATTCAAGGTAATTGTTCTGTTACGGGGAGCGCGTTCTTTATTTTGCAACATTTCAACTGAATAACCTCCTTTACAAACTGACAATTTATCTCCATGAATTCTAAAAAGAAGGTGGAGGAGGTGCGATCGCACCTCCCTCCCGGCTGTAGGATGGTTGCCAAAGAATCAACCCTTAAAATAGCTGAATATTATGGTTAATCCCAACGACCCTACTTCGGGATCCGATGGCACACCTTCCTCAGATTCCACATCAGAACCTAACCGCTCAGAATTATCAGAGACGACCAGTTCTAAATCGGAACCCATAGATGAGGCATTATTTGATTCTGTCTGGGAACCCTTAGAAGAATCATCCCCTAGCGATGAGCCTGCTTCGTTACCCGATTTATGGTGGGATCAACCTGGTGAAGCAGCATCCTTCCCTAAAGAGGTCATGGATGAATCGATTGAAGACCCCACCATGATTCAGGCTTATCCAGATGAGACGCTCTCACGAGTTGACCCGATGGATGACATAGAAGACCCAACCGTTATTCAAGCTGGGTTTAGTGATCCATCGATGCCTGAACCTGCTGAGGATCTGCTAAACCTTGAAAATCCCCTTGCCGATCAACCAGAAGATCTATGGGCCGAGCTAACCTCTTCTATCCCCCCTAGCGAAGCAGGAATGGATGAGTCAGCCGATGAACTGATTGCTTCCTTAGCAAATGAAGGCTCCTCTGATCCCTCTGCTGGGATCATTCCCCCCTTAGGGATGCAATCAGGAACTGATTCTGGTTCTAACGAACCCCTTGATCCTGCTAGTGCTGCTAGCCCAGTAGCCTTAGGAGATGAGTCAGTCGATGCAGATGAAGCAACGCCCCCACTCCCTATACTAGATCTAGTACCTATGCCAGATCCAGGGTCTACTGTTGCTGGAGCATCGATTGCCTCTGGTGCTTCTGGGGATTTAGGAGCCTTAAGTGGTAAATTACCCCTCAACCGTTACCAATCCGTGGGTCTGTTGATTGCTTTATCCACCATGGGCACGATTACGTATCTGGGCATGACGGGCAATAACGCTGAGCAACCATTACCGTTGTCCCAGACAGAGACCCCTTCACCCTCGCTTCCTCCGATAGCCTCTATCCCGACTTCTGGCAACAGCCCAACCGTGGTGCTTTCTCAACCGAGAACGGGTAATGTTCAATCGCCAGAGCGTCCTGCCTCCAGAGCTTCTGGTGATCTAGAATCCAAAACAGTACTGGAGGGGAGCAACATACCCCCAGCAGTGCCGTCCCAGTTGGATATCTCCGATGTCCCCACCAGTCATTGGGCTTATCCGTTTATTACTAAGCTTCATGCTCAAGGGATTATCCCCGATTATCCAGATGGCAAATTCCAGCCAGACAAGCCTGTAACCCGTGCTGAGTTAGCTGCTCAAATTCAACGCGCTTTCTTGAATGAACCGGGTCAACGAACCTTAACTTTCTCTGATATCGTCTCTGATTATTGGGTAGCCAAAGCCATTGAAGGTGCCGTCAACAAAAAGTTCATGAGCGGTTACCCAGAAGGCGATTTCCGTCCAGACAAACTTGTGCCTCGCTATGAAGTGTTAGTGGCTCTTGTCAGCGGTTTAGAACTGGAGGTGCCCAGTTCACCAGCAGCCAGTTTGCAACGCTTCCAGGATCAAGCCCAACTCCCAACTTGGTCTAAAGGCAAGATTGCGGCATCAACCCAAGGTGGAATGGTCGTTAACCATCCCCAGCCAGAGTTATTAGAACCACAAGCTAATGCTACCCGTGCTGAAGTAGCTGTGATGATCTATCAAGCCCTAGTGCAAAAGCAGCAGTTGGAACCCATTGCTTCTGAGTTTGTGGTTGTTCCCTAGCCCTGAATCAAGAAACAGGATGAAAATAGAAGGCTAAACCCAACACAGCATAGGTGGCCAGCAGCAATGTCCCTTCTAACCAGTTCGATTGGCCATCTGCACTGATGGAGTTGGCAATAAGCACGGCGACGGCAACAGCAACCAATTCAAAAGGGTTAAAATCCAAATCCATCGGTTGGCCGATCACCCAACCTGCCAAGACTAAGGCCGGTGCCACAAATAAGGCGATCTGTAAACTGGAGCCTACGGCGACCGATACAGACAAGTCCATTTTGTCTTTCATGGCCACGGTGACAGCAGTGGCATGTTCGGCGGCATTGCCAATGATAGGCAACAAAATCACCCCTGTGAATAAAGGGGTTAGACCTAATTGCTCCGTGGCGGCTTCTAAACTGCCCACCAGAAATTCAGACTCTAGGGCAACGGCTAGGGTTGAGGCCAACAAGACCCCCACCCACAGGCGTAAATTCCCATGCTTGTGGTCTACTGTCTCTGTTTCGGTCTCTAATTCCATTTCAGCAACCCCCACATCAAATAAATAGGTATGGGTTTTCATGGAAAACAATAGGGTTAGACCATAGACAAAGATTAAGATGATAGCGACAGCGATCGAAAGATTCTGTAAGACCTGTGTGTCTAGATCGTCAGCCGTGAACTGAATGGCGGTGGGTAACAAAATCGCAATCACAGCGAGGTTCATGGAAGAGGCATTCACGCGAGCGACGATGGGTTGAAAGGTTTGCTCTTTGAATCGCAATCCACCCAGGAGCATCGACAAGCCCATCACTAGAAGCAAATTGCCAATGATTGAGCCGGTAATACTAGCCTTAACGACATCCACTAAACCTGCTTTTAACGCGATAAAAGCAATGATCAGTTCGGTGGCATTGCCAAAGGTAGCGTTAAGGAGTCCACCCGCAGAGGGACCAATGACAACCGCAAGCTCTTCTGTGGCGGTTCCCATCCAGGCTGCTAGAGGGACAATCGCGGCGCTAGAAGCAATAAACAGAGGAAGGGGTCCCCACTCTAAGAGATCAGCGGCAATGGAGACGGGAATAAACAAAAGTAAGGCGGTAAAAATGCGGTTTTTGAGAGTCACAATGGCAAATTGGATGTAATTTAAGTTGGCAGTTCAGCCCAAATCAATGGAGGGCAATGAGCATATCTTATGGATGTGTCCATGATTTGAGGATCACGATCCCTCAATACGGTCGATCCCGTAGAAAAAATAAAGGCTTTACCCATAATGCCCGCAAAAACTCTTAAGATATCTTGCTATTTTCCCTATTTAACAAGGGGATCGCTTAGCTTAAAGCCACAACCAGATTAGCAGTTCCTTAGATATTCCGACCTATCATTGTCGCTTCACTGGCTGCTTAGGGTTGGTTTATGACTTATCACCTAACGTATCCGCAAGCTTTTACCGTATCTAACATACCCATCGATCTCACTGGCTAGATCCATTCTGATGGCCGTAGGAGTTACTGATTTAAGACCTATGGCTTGATCTCAACTTGCTTATTGACGCTTCATTTCTGGCGGAATTTTACTCTATGAATACAACTTCTTATGCCCCTCAGGATACTCAATCCCCAGACTTAGGAGCCGCTTTCCAGGATCTGACTGCTTTCACGAATCCTTTGCAACAGGCTGAGGGAGTCTACATCACTCTCCACGGTCACTTTTATCAACCTCCGCGTGAAAATCCTTATTTAGGGACGATAGAGCATCAGTCTAGTGCTGCACCGTTTCATGATTGGAATGAGCGTATCTATCACGAATGCTACCGTCCCAATGCCTTTGCCCGGATTTGTAATGATCAAGGGGAAGTCATCAATATTGTCAATAATTTTGAATATCTCAGCTTCAATATCGGGCCGACCTTGATGAGTTGGCTAGAAACCTACGATACAGAGGTTTATCAGCGGATTATTGCTGCAGATCGCAACAGTTGTGAACGCTTGCAAGGCCATGGCAATGCCATCGCTCAAGTCTATAATCATGTGATCATGCCTTTAGCCAATCACCGGGATAAAGTCACACAGGTGCGCTGGGGCAAGGCGGATTTCCAAGCTCGCTTTGGTCGCGATCCAGAGGGCATGTGGCTCGCCGAGGCTGCCGTAGATTTGGCGACCCTAGAAGTACTGATTGCCGAAGAGATTCGGTTTATTATTTTGGCTCCTTCCCAAGCGCAGCGCTGTCGGTTGATCCCGGAAGTAGCTGCTGCTCAGGAGACCCAAGAGGATTCCCATGCTGGTCTTGGAGATTGGGAAGAAGTGGGAGGAGGTCAAATTGACCCCACCCGGCCTTATCGCTGTTTTCTGCCTGGGGATCGTCAGCGCTATATAGATATCTTTTTTTATGATGGCCCGATCTCCCGTGATATTGGCTTTCACGAAGTCCTGAGCAGTTCTCAGAATCTCGCCAATCGCTTGGCTCAGGCCGTGTGCTGCGATGGTCTCCGATCTGTCGTAGACCATCGTCAACCCTCTCAACTCATTTCCGTTGCCACCGATGGGGAAACCTTTGGCCATCACAAACGGGATACGGAAAAAGCGATCGCCTATGCCTTTCACCACACCTTTCCCCAACGCCAATGGACCGTCACCAATTATGCCCATTATTTGAGCTTGCATCCTCCTACTTGGGAAGTTGAACTGAAACCGGTCACTGCCTGGAGTTGTAGTCATGGTGTCGGTCGTTGGCAGGAAGATTGTGGCTGTGGCGGCGAAGGCAGTCTCTGGCACCAAAAATGGCGACGTCCACTACGGGATGCCTTAGATTGGCTGCGGGATCAACTCAGTGATATTTATGTAGAAATTGGCGAATTGTTGTTGCAAGATCCCTGGTTAGCCCGCGATCATTATATTCAAGTCATTGGCCAGTTCCCCCCTCGGCAGCAGCCAGAGCAGACCCAACCTGTGGTCACGGATCCCCTGCAAGCCTTTCTGGTGGCTCATCAAAACCATGATCTCACCTCAGAAGAACGGGTCGATGCCCTGCGATTACTGGAAATGCAGCGACATGCCTTGCTGATGTATACCAGTTGTGGCTGGTTTTTCGCTGAACTGTCTCGACCGGAAGGCGTGCAGATTCTCCGCTATGCCGCCTATGCCATTGCCCTGGCTAGGGATGTCGCTGGCACAGATTTAGAACCGGAGTTTTTAGAGCGGTTGGCACTGGCCCCCAGTAATGTGGATCTGTTCCAAACCGGGGCAGGGGTCTATCGACAATTAGTGATTCCCTCTCAAGTCAATGTTGAAGCCGTGGCTGCTCACTATGCGATCACGTCGCTGTTTAACCCCTATCCGCCTGAACATCCCTTTTACTGCTACCAAGCGGAGCAGATTGATTACCAAGTTCAGCGACTGGGATCGCTGTCTTTAGCCGTTGGCCAACTCCAGTTGACATCCAATGTGACCTGTGAATCGGTGTCTTTGATGTTTGCTGTCCTCCATTTAGGGGGGTGGGATTTCCATTGCGGGGTGCAGCCATTTACAGGGCGGAAGCAGTATGGTGACATTAAAGCTAAGTTGTTTCATACCTTACAACAAGCCAGTGCTGCTAACTTGATTTTGGCCATCTCTGAGGCATTTGGTCACCAGCACTATGGTCTTCATGACCTGTTGCCGGAAGAACGCCAGCGGCTAATTACCCTGCTCTCCCAAGAAACCCTCAGTCGCCTCAATCAGCTCTATACCCAGGTGTATCGAGACAATTATGGACTATTAATGGCCTTCCAAAACGATGATTTGGATGTGCCTTCTGAACTCCTGACTGCAGCTCAGGTGGCTCTTAACTACCGAGCCATTTACTCCCTGCAAGGTCTAGAAAAAGAGCTGAGTGAGCCAAGTCTGGAAACGGCTCAACTGGGGGCTAGTTATCTGTCGGAATTGGCTGCGATCGCAACAGAAGCAGAACAATTGGGCTGTCGCCTCAAGTTAGAGACAGCTCAAAAATCCTTAGAAGATCTGATTTTGCACTTGCTGTGGCAATTATTTCATCACGCCGATGTTGAGCTTTACCCCTTGCGAATTCAACGTCTGCAACAATTGCTCAACCTCATTCAGCGATTGCAGATTAATATTCGTCTTGATCGGGCGCAGGAACTGTACTTGCGCTGTCTGCAAGAGCAGCTCACCTGTCTCAGTCACACCCACGCAATGAGGCAAGCTCACCAAACCCAGGATCCAGAAGATCTAGGGCTAGAGACCCCTAGTGACAGAATATCGATGGCTCAACTCCGGCAGCTTTTACAGATTGGCCGCAAACTCGCCGTTGATGTGCAACCGTGGCTAGAGAGTTATCAATAAACTTTTATCTTTAGCCAAGCTTGGTTCCAATACCTCTCATTCCACAGATCGGTCTGATGGAATAACAGAGGCAGGGAGGGGCTTTTCGCCCTTCCAGGCATTCTGCTGAGTAGTCTGTACATGCCAAACCACAACTCCACTCGCCAAGAGGGTGCCAACCCATAGGGCTGTTAAGGCTTGGATCTGTACTTTTAAACGTTGAATTTGTCGATTTTTCTGAGCCAGTTCAAGATGATCTTCGGTCAATCGGTCTGAACTCGTCTTGACAGTCACAGAAGTTGGTTGTTGTATTAGTGGTTGATCAGCATTCTTCCTTTGTGCATCTACATCTTGCAAAGGATCCATAGCCTGTTGGCTGTAGGTTTCTATGGTCTGGGAATCAGATGCACCTTGCTCCTCAATGGCTGTTGCAAGGTGAGGAGCAGGCGTGGTTGGTTGAACAGAAGTTCCATCTGCCGCTGGAGACCCAGGGCTAACAGCTTCCGCATTTTCCGCTTGGTTGGTAGCGACTTCTACTGCTTCAACAAGATTGGGTTGACCTTCCACTTCAGTTTCGGCAGGTGGAACTGCCTGGGGAGGGGGGAAAGCCACCTTGCGCTGTAACCAGTTAGCAATCAATTCAGGGCAATTTTTCTTAAACCAGTACAATCCATAGCGTTTGAAAGCAGGTTTTGACAAAGAAGCGATCGATTTTGCCAGTTGGTTCACTGATGCGTTTTGAACCTTGCGATTGATGAAATTGGCTGCCCCCACATCGTACAGACACTCAATAATTAGTTTGATGGTTGTTTCTTCATTCTCAGCTAAATGCTGTAGCAAGACCAAAACATCTTGCATGCGCTGCTGTTCGCGTTTCTCTTCTTCAGAACTTTTAGCAACTGTCATCAATCTGGCTCTGGGAAGATATCACTGCTCTTATGAGGGTTTACTCTTGCTTGTTTCGTACCAACAGCATCTTATGGCAGCGTTGGTCTTACCAAGATAACTGAATCCAGCTAACAAATTGGTAAAAAATTAGACTTAGGGTACCCAGAGCAGACGACAATTATCGCCTCATACAAAATCAGCCTGCTCACAAAGAGAAATTAGTATCAAACTCTTTACGAGTCATGGGTTGAGAGATAATTAAGCCATCACCAGACAAAACTTCCAATGGTTCACCATCAATTGAGATCCAAATCGCTTCTTTGGGGTTAAGGCTGCTAGCGGTATAGACGACTTGACCCAGACGAGCCTGCATTGATTTAGTGCCGCCCCCCGTTGTAAAGTCTTTGGATAGATCAACATGCACCCCATCGTCTTCCAACTTAAGGCTATTGAGCTTGGTCTTTTGGGGAATTGCATTGGTCTTATCGGTATTGGCAGGACCTACCAGTAATCGATTGAAGGCGACAGAAAGTTGTTCTTGTGGAGATGCATTCTGTAAATCACCAAGAGGAATCTTTGTGGGTTCTAAAGCCAACTGATCCGCTTTATAGGTCAGCCAATAGACTGCTAGTTCAGATTTAGTGGCAGTGGAGGGTTCTGGTGTTGTCTCCGGTTGGGGTGAAACAGTGGTTGTGGGGGTTGATGTATTGTCTGTTGTAGGCTGATTGGGTTGGCAGCCAAATCCACCCACAACTAAAGCAATGCTGATCAGTCCTCCCAGAAAATGACTGCGTCTGAACCGTAGTGATACCATACTTTGCAACTTACCCTTTCAATAACAAATCTCATTCTGACTAGCAAGGAATGGGGTCTAAATATAGCCTAGCTCAACGAATTTAATATGGTGTTATTTTGTAAGAACAACCAACAACCTCCACTTGAGGTTTGGCAACAGTCCTAGGGGAAATCATTTAACCCAAGAACGCACTGCTCACTTAAAGGATATCAAGCCTTTAGTCCTAGACATAATATGGCTTTTAAGGTTTCCTGATGAAGATCCTCGAAAGATTGGTCTCATGGATTTCTCAAGCCATTCATCACCCGCTAGCTGAGCAGTGTTCAAGGTTCTCAGGCCAAATTCACCCCTTTGAGTTTATTACAAAATTGAGTTCATCTCTGAATTCTTGAATCTATCTCAATTAAGGGCTTGAAAATCACTTATTTTCCATCGATTATCTAGTTGTCTTAAAAAGAACCGTTTTGTCGTGGTTTTAGACCCAGAGTGACTCTTGCTAATCTTACCATTAATATAGAGAGTTGCATCTTCGGTAAGTTTTACATCAATAATTGCTGCATCTTGAGTAGCAGCAAACCGTACAACAGAATCAATGTTTTGTTTGCCATACTTATAGTAAGCTTTGTTTAACTTTAACCAATCAATTGAGCCTTTTGGCTTGGTTATGTCAAAATATAAAACATCTGTAGTCAGTTGCTTAGCGAACTCACGATCAAACGGTGAGCTGAAAATTCTTTGCTTTGCTTTTAGCCATTTCTTTATTAGATCTTTAGCCTCTTGTCTTTGAATTTCTTGTTTGGGGTTGGAATCCAGTTCGTTAATATTTTTGATGAGACTTGAGTAAGTATTATTTCTATATTGTAGAGATCTGTTATTGTTGTTCAGATTTTCTTCTCCTTCTTCCAGTTTTTTGTTTTGTCTTTCTAGGTTTCCCTTTTGTTTCGATAGCTGTGATGATTTATTATATAAGAGTGAGGAAATTACAATCAATGCTATTGTTAATAGTGTCATCGAAGCTAAACCAAATTTTAAGATTAAATTCATTTTTGATCGAATCAGCTTTAGTTTAGCTTTTGTCTCTAGCAATTCTTGAACTAATTCTGCACCCTTCTTTTTTCGAATCAGATTAACTAGGTAGTCATGTACGAGCTGATAGCGATTTGCAGGAGTTTCTGGCAAAAAGAAAACTAACCCTGATTTGACAAATATTTCTAACACCATATCCAGATTTTCGGCTTTTGCCAATGAAAAGCTACTCAACTCTAATGCCAATTCAGCTTTAGTTTTAAGTGGGCGAGTACCTTTTTCATCTGTTAATAGATAAAGAATCAACTGAGCAATTTTCTCATTCTTGGAACCACAGTCTTTAATGACTTCTTCTAGAAATCGGTCAACCAATTTTTCTTTAGATTTAAATTGCTGATATTCTGACAGGGTTGTAATTGCTTCTGTATGAAGTTGTGTGCCTACAATTTGCAATTCAATTGGACGCACTTCACCCAAGCTTGTGGAAAGATCTTTGACTAGCTCATCAACTAACGAGGGTTCCAATGAAAGCTGCGATCGCTGTGTCAAAGTTTGAATAACTGATCTAGCATCCTCCGGTGAAAAATTGCCCAGATAGTAGAGAATATTTTTATCTAGTATATTATTATCAATAACTTCCAGATTGCCAAACCGATTAAATTCTAATAAGTGATGCAGATAATCTTCTCGCAAAGATAGGATGACTTTTGTATAAGGAAAATTTAAACAAGTTCTTAAAAAACCGTAAAACTCTTGGCGTTTAACTTTATCTTTGCAAACGAAAAAAAACTCTTCAAACTGGTCAAAAATAAGGACAGTCAACAGATTGCATTCTGGGTTTTGGCTCACCTGTTGGAGAATGCCCTCTATTGTATTGGATATAGTGGGAATATGAATATCTCTAAGTTTTGCCAAGGATTTGGCTAGACGATTACTCAGCGTTTGCTCCCAGGCTGTGTAAACTTGAATCAAAACTGGCAAAATGTCACGGGCTTCAGCCGTCATCTGTCTTAGGGCTGGCTCTAAGCCAGCTCGCACAATCGAACTTTTACCCACTCCAGACTGCCCATAAATCACGATCAGTTTGCGATCAGGACGGATAATGCGTTCAATTAATCGATCCACATCTTGCTGGCGACCAGAAGCAGCAATTTCTTGAGCGATAAGCGGTTGGTCATCAATGGGTGCTAACTTACAATTGACGACTTGCTTGGTGGGTTGTAAGCGACCTGCACCAATGAAAGCCCGCACACCGTACTGTTGTTCAACAGATCGCTGCTCTTGCTTGATTTGGAACGCTTTGAGATATTCACCCTGCTCAAAGTAGAGCGATCGCAACGTTTCTAGAATCTGGATATGGAGCAAGGGGTCATGTTGAGGATTGCTATCTGTTTTTGCCGTTTCTAAGTGAGCGATCGCTTCAGAAGTCTCCTTGAGATGACATTGTGCTTTTGCCAGCAGGAGTAGATACAAATTTCGGTGATATTGCCGCGTCCAATCTCGATTAATTTTAGATTCTAAGGGTTGAGTGTTGGTTATGAGCGCTAACTCTGCATAGTTTTTTGCTGCTGGCCAGTTAGATTTTTTCAGAGCGATCTCGGCAAAGAATCCGTAACTGTAAGCAAGCCTGATCGGGTCAACATAGGTTTGGTGCAGATCAACAGCCTTTGGAGCCAAAACTTCCAGCTCATCTATTTCTTCCAAGCGGGCTAAGACCTCTCCCCAGGCATTGATGAATTTTGCAACTAGTTCTGGGCGTTGTGCCTGATTAAACCCTTCGACACATTGCTGAAAATAGTCTTTAGCCTGAAGACAGGCTGCCCTATACTCAGCCCGATGCAACGTCGCATATTGACGCCACCACAAACCGAGATAAAACAGTACACAACCCTGGCGTTCCACCTCAAAATCAGAGAGTGGCTCCTGACCTTTAACCTTTTTTTGCCAGAAAGCCAAACTCTCTTGGTAATACTGTTTGGCTTCTAGTTTTTGGCCACTGGTATCTGCTGCTCGACCCTGCAGAAATAACAAACTCGCTTTCAAGGTAGGCTCTAGGATCTGGCCGTGACGTTGCAAATCCCTAGACATAAATTCCAGTTCTAAAGGGTGCCGAGACCCCAACACCTGAATGAGGCAAGCATTGTCTAGATATCGGCCAGAGCCAATATCTAGAATCGCTGTAAATATAGCATCTGCCGTTTGCCGCAGCCGATCAATCAGTTCATTCGTCGCCATCTCAAACTTGATCGAAGTCGCTGCCCAGCTTTTGAAATCGGGTGCGAATTGGATCATCTTTTGCAAAACTTCGTCATTGACCCACAAGACTAAGGGAAACGGGAAAGTTTTGCGAAACTCTTCTCGAATCTGGTTTGCAGAAGTCAGCAACTGGTCAATCGCAGTCACTGATTCTAACCCAAACACCATTAATGCTTCGGGGTGCTGTTCTTTGAGTTCGGTATTGATCGGGGTGTAAAGTGTTCTGACTGATGGTGGCAGGTTTTGATCCCGTACCGCAATCGAGCACTTCTGCTTAAGTTGCTGCACAATCTGATCTCTCAAACTGGCATAGTTACAATGAGCCAAAATTAGAGAAAATTCGCCCTGAGCGTACTGGATTGCCCGCACCAGAGTTTGGAGGGATCCCTCATTATTCATGGTTGGAGCCTTTTAGTTTCCAATAGGGCAGGATTTACATCAAACCAGCGCTGCTGACCATCCCGATATTCAAAGACAAATAGACTCCGCAGGAGTGCTTGGTACTCTGGTTCCTCACCGACTTCCTTATTCTGTTGAATCTGATCCAGTAACTGCCACTGCTGATCGGTCACTGCCAATCCCAAATCATCCCGATACCCCTTAATCACTCTTTCTAGACAACTGCGAGATAGCGGTGGATCTTCTTGCTGTAAACAGCTATAGAGCAGCACCAGCAAGTTACGCACATGCCCACCACTGATCTGACACAAACGATCTAGGGTTTGGGGGTCATCGAATACCTGGGTGACTTGTTCTTGCTGCTGCTGTGGATTCAACTGGGGAAAAGCTCTGGCAAGTACCATCTTCCTCAGCAATGCTATGCCCTCTACGTGCTGGCTACCATCATTTAACTGCACTGGAACCATAGGTAAAACTTTGGGTTGTACTCCAAATCGGTTTACAAGCAGCCCCAAGTCACTAGAGAAGATCAAAGATAACGGAATGGTGTAAACCAGATGACAGTGCAGTTTTTTTAACTGTTCTCCGCGATCTACAAATAAATACTCTGGTTGACTACGACCGGATGGTTTACAAGCGCCATTCACCCGATCTAGATTGTCCACAATAATCACCAACCTCTTCTTACCCTGCTGCTGCAATTTTTGTGGGCAGGTTCCAGTAGTTCTTGGTTGATGGCTTCCAATAAACTATTGGTTCGGGGTTCGAGAAATTGCCGGAGTTGACTCCGTAGGTTGGGACTATCTTTGGTTCTAGCGGTTAGTTTGCCAATCCCAACGGATAGCCCTGCCTCAAAACTCAGATCAACTGGAGTTTTCAAGAAGTTGGCAATTTCTTTGAAGAGGCTAGCAAAGTATCCTGGCTTAAATTGGATGTGAACAGCTTCCAGACTTTCGCTGACTTGACGGGCGATCGCCAGCAGAATATCACTAACATCCACATCCCCAACATCCAGATCTTTGTCGGACTCGAAGTAAACCACAGGGAAGCCTTGATGCTCTAGATCAGCTTGCAGCCGCCGTAGCTCCGTAGATTTACCACAGCCAATATGTCCCGTGAAGAGTTGGCAGTTTGGCTCATCATCCGCAAGGACAATAGTTCGCCCCAACTCTTGAATAATATTGCTCCCTCGGACAGATGAGAAATCAATATAGTACTGGCGATCTTCCTGATTGCCTACCACCAGGGTCTTACTGGGGTTACAAGCTCTGAAAAACCTAGCGAGATCGAGTGACATGGGTATAGAGCCTTCCTTCACGAGGTTTGCGGCGTCTGACACTTCTGATGAGTTGCTCAAGAATGACAACCCAGCCCTTGCAAAGTATCTATTCAATTTTCAGGGAGTTTTTAACTTCTTACGCAAGTAGAAGTGAGTAATACCAATTCTTGAAGAACATGCACTAAATTAAAATGGCTAGAATATCTAGCAATAAAAGAGTATTACAATGCACAACCCTCTTTTATCAGACTGGGGTGAAAGCTTGATTTTTCGTTAGCTGAAATAACGCAAACACGTTCAAAATTCCTGGAATGACAAAAGAGGGATATCAGTATAATCAAATTGAGTCTGGTCGATCGCCATGAAAATTCTGATTGTAGAAGATGATGCGGGGGCGGCTGAGATCCTACAAAAGGCGCTGACCGCTCAGCAATATCTGGTTGAGCTTGCCAGTGATGGTCAGGCAGGGTGGGATCTGACCGAGGTGTTTGCCTATGACTTAATTTTATTGGATGTGAAATTGCCAAAATTGGATGGCATCAACTTTTGCAAACAGCTTCGTGCGCAGGGCGATCGCACCCCCATTATCTTGTTAACCGCTCAGGATAGTAGCACCAATAAAGTTGTTGGATTAGATGCTGGAGCCGATGATTACGTCGTTAAACCCTATGACGTAGATGAGTTATTAGCCCGAATGCGGGCATTATTGCGTCGAGGGGGTGCGCCCTTATCGCCCGTTTTGGAGTGGAATTCTGTCTGCCTAGACCCCAATAGTTGTGAAGTTACTTACAACGAGCAGCTCTTGCGTTTCACGGCTAAGGAATATTCGTTACTGGAGCTTTTCTTACGGAACACTCATCGAGTATTTAGCCAAAGTGCCCTGCTCGATCGCCTCTGGTCCCTGGAAGAATACCCGACTGAAAATACCGTCAGGGCACATATCAAGAGCCTGCGCCGAAAACTTAAACAAGCTGGGGCAGGAGCCGATTTTATTGAAACAGTTTATGGGCTAGGATACCGACTGAAAACAAAAGAGTCGGACATCAAGAATCCAGAAGAGATAGAAGTTCAGGGAAGCGGAAAAGAGAACCGCTCACCTCCAGAGCCAATTACCGTTTCTCAAACCCTTTTACCCTCAGAGTTGTCGGCTATTTGGGCACGATCTAAGGAAAAGTATGGCAAGCGTGTCATGGCTTTGGAACAGGCTGTAGCCTCTTGGCGAAAAGGCAAACTTGATGCAGGATTGCAGCAAGCGGCTCAACAAGAAGCGCATACTTTGAAGGGATCATTAGGCAGCTTCGGTTTCCTGAAAGCTGAGCGTTTATCTTGTGAAATTGAACAGATATTGCAGACTGGAACTCAATTCAATCAAGCTCAGATAGAGCACCTCTCTAAGCTAGTTGAGGCATTACAGCAGGAATTAGAAAAACCGTCAGTAAGTTCAGCAATAACAGATCCTCACCCCATGACCCTAAAGCAAGGGTCTCGACTATTAATTGTGGGCGACGATCCAGAATTGACCCCGGCATTAAGTTCAGAAGCAGTAGCCTGGGGAATTCAGGTTGAGACTGCTTGCAATTTATGCCAAGCCCGAACTGCGATCGCTCATTCTCGACCGGATGTGATCCTGCTCGATCTGGGTTTTCCTGACTCGAAAGACAAAGGTTTACAGCTCTTAGCTGAGTTGGCGAAGGCGCGATCGCCCATTCCAGTAATGGTATTGACAGAAGCTGAAGGTTTGAGCGATCGCAGGGAAGTGGCGCGCTTGGGCGCACAGGGTTTTCTGCAAAAGCCAATCCCTCCAGCTCAAGTGATGCAGCAAATTGTTCAAGTTCTGCAACAATCTGGTTCGCCCAGTGCCAAACTGCTGATTGTGGACGACGATCCGCAACTGCTGGATGTTTTGCGCGGATTACTGGAACCGTGGGGATTTAAACTCACCCTATTAGACAATACAAAACAATTCTGGGAAATCCTAGAGCAAACAGATCCCGACTTGCTAATTTTGGATGTGGAGATACCAAACTTCAACGGCATTGATCTATGCCAGGTCGTGCGCAACGACCCACACTGGAGTAATCTTCCTATCCTGTTTTTATCGGCTCATACAGAAGCAGAGGTGGTTAATCAGGTCTTTACGGTAGGTGCAGATGACTTTGTCAATAAACCCATCGTGGCAGCAGAACTTGTGGTTCGCATCCTGAATCGTTTACAGCGAACTCAAACCCTCCGTCAACTGGCACAACCGCAAGTTTAAAAGATTCACAACTTATTCACACTGGTTCTTGATCTTAAAACTAGATATATTGGCTGCAAAAGCTTGCCGATCAGAGCTTTGTTAAAATTGGATGAGATTATTTATTTTTTGAATTGTGCGATCGCACAACCGAACATCAAGTTAGCCTAACAGGTTAAATGAAAATCAAGCAAAAATTAATTCTCAGTTATCTGGCTATCTCTCTTGTAGGGACAATTGCCAGTTTGCTTGGCATTCAAAACATGAATAAGGTTCATAAAGGATTTGATCGCATTGCCAACCAGACCATTCCTGTCAAAAATGAGCTTAATGAACTTGAGCGGTCTATTAGTAACATTATCAGATGCACAAATGAATTTGTTTTTTTGAATAAAAATAGAGGCTTATTTGAAAAAAGCAAGTCAAAAAGAGATATCAAAAATGATCCTTCAGAATCTTTGGAAACAAAACTGCAAGACGAAATAAATGAGGTAAAAGTAGATGAGCAAAATTATCAAAAATCTTTAATTAGATATAAAGATCTGATTAGTTTGTACTTTCCTGAAGAGAAGATATACGTAGAAAGAATTGAGAAATCAAGCGATAAAGTTATAAATACATCCAAACAAATAATTGGTTTTGAAAAAAATAACTTAGAGCTTCAAGTTTTTCTAAAACAAAGAGAACTCGATCAAAATAGAGAAATTTTTAGCGTCGCTATTCAAGATGCTCTTGAGCACGAACGTATTGAACTAGAAGAACGAAAATTAAGCTTACACTCGACTCTTAAAATTGCTGATCAAGAAACTTTTATTTTTAGTATTTTTAATGTATTTCTAGCTATTACTTTAGGTGTTTTTACTTCGATTTCTGTATCAAGACCCATTGAGAAACTAAAAACTGTAGCAATTGCTATTGGCAAAGGCAAGCTAGAAAGCAGAACAAATTTTTTGTCAACAGATGAGTTGGGTATTAGCGCAAACCTTTAACGAAATGGCTGAAGATTTGCAGCAATACATTGCTGATATTCAGCAAGCAAAAGAATATAATTCTCTTCTGGCAACTGCTTTAGAGAATGTAACCGATGCAATTGAAATTACAGATCGTGAAGCGAAATATTTATACGTCAACCCAGCCTTTGAAAACATTACAGGCTATACAAAACAGGAAGTACTCAGTCAGACCCCTGCTTTGCTCAGGAGTGGCAAGCACAACCCAGATTTTTATCAAGAGATGCTTGAGACGGTTGTGAGGAAACAAATCTGGCATGGCGTTCTGATCAGCAAACACAAGGATGGGACACTCTACGATCAAGAAGTGACGCTTTCTCCGATTGTGAACGAGGCAGGTTTGCTAACTCATATTGTCGGAGTTAAGCGAGATATCACTCAGCGCAAGCGCATGGAGGCAATTCTGCGAGAGGCAGAGCGACGCTGGCGCACATTACTAGAGAGTGTACATCTTGTCGTTATCGGACTGAATCGCTCAGGTGAAGTTGAGTATGCAAATCCTTTCTTCTTAGAATTAAGTGGGTATACCCACGCAGAAGTGATGGGCAAAAACTGGTTTGAGTATTTCCTGCCACACCCTCAAAGACAGTCAGTGGAAGGTTACTTCCTGGATATTTTGGAGGGGGATTTTCAAACTCACTATCAAAACTCAATTCTCACTAAATTTGGTGAAGAAAAGATCATTGCCTGGAATAACACCCTCCTGCAAACACCCCAGGGAGAAATCATTGGCACGATGAGCATTGGCGAAGATATTACAGAACGCCAAGCGATCGCACGCATGAAGGATGAATTCATCTCTGTGGTTAGCCACGAACTGCGGACTCCCCTCGCCGCAATTCAAGGTGGGCTAAGCCTGCTTGCCAGTGGGTTGATGTCTGCTCAGACAGATAAAGGTCGCCGTGTCATTGAAATTGCTGCTGAAAGTGTCGATCACTTGGTACTGCTGGTTAATGACATCCTGGAAGTGGAACGGCTGGAGTTAGGAAAGCTGCGGTTGTCGAAGCAATCCTGCAATGCTGCTGAACTGATGCTGAAAGCCCAGGATCAGATGCAGATAATGGCCAAGCGGGCAGGTATTACGCTATCGGTGAGTCCTCAAACTATCTTATTCAAGGCTGACCCCGATCGCATTATTCAGGTGCTAACGAATCTACTCGGCAATGCGATCAAATTTTCTGCCAGAGACTCTACTGTCTACTTAAATGTAGCGTTATCAGAAGCAGAAGAGAGCCTATTGTTTACAGTTAAAGACCAGGGGCGTGGCATCCCTATCGAAAATCTGGACAGTATCTTCGAGCGTTTTCACCAAGTGGATGCCTCCGATTCTCGCAAAAAAGGAGGCACAGGTTTAGGATTAGCAATCTGCCGGAGCATTGTCCAGCAGCATGGTGGGCGGATTTGGGCTGAAAGTGCGTTAGGAGAGGGCAGCAGCTTTTTCTTCAGCTTGCCCAGGCTAACAACGGAGGACGAAAACAATGACAACCAAGAAAATCTTGGTGATTGAAGATGAAGAGGGTCTGCGGGAAATTATTCAGTTCTCGTTAGAAGCAGTAGCCGGATGGGATGTTATCGGCGCTGCATCAGGAAGCGAAGGGATAGCCATAGCTCAGACCGAGCAGCCGGATGCCATTTTGCTGGATGTGATGATGCCCGACATGGATGGCATTGCCACATTTGAGCACTTACAGGCCAATCCTTTGACTGAGCATATCCCCACGATTTTTGTGACGGCCAAGGCCAGAAATAGCGAACAACAGCAGTTTATAGATTTAGGCATCGCTGGCTTAATTACAAAGCCGATCAAGGCTCAAGACTTAGTTGAGCAGATCCAAGGGATTCTCAACTGGCAAGGATAAAATGTATCAAATTTTACCGTTTTTATTCACAAAATATTCACACTCCTTTTCTAACTTCATATCAAAGACGGGTTAAGGACTGATTAATAACTACAGCCAATCCCGTCTGAAAATAGTTTCAAGAAAAAGGAGACCTAAAAATGTCTACTTCGAATTTCAATGCTTCGGCGCTATTTCTGACTTCCGAAACCTTTATCAAAGATTTGTCAGAAAAAGATGAGTCTATGATTGCTGGTGGACGTCATGGACGCGGCGGCGGACGGACTCGCACCCGCACTCGTGGTTAAATCTATCGAGAAAGTTGAGATCTTGTATTGCGCGCTAAGTAGCTGGGTAAGTACTAAATTTAAGATATTCATGGCTGAAAAGCTTATGCGCTCTTAAAAAATTCCTACCTCTAGTACTCACCCAACTCTAAAATAGGAATTCCTAAGGGGGGGTTTTTACCATCGCTAAAATGTCGATGTTAAAAGCCCTTACTCCTATTCTGTCGGGAATAACCAAATGCAGGAAACGACATTTTTATTAGGAACTCAAAATGTTTTTGAGTATCTAATTGCACAAGGGTTTTGTGAGCCAGAAGAGAAAAATTTAAGCCAGATCTATCCCAAAATTTGTAAAAATTTTAATTTACTGGTTAGTCTACCCAATCATCGCCACCTGTTGTTGAAACAGGAGCCTCACAATCGCCTAGGGAAGACTCGTGGCGAGTTATTGAAAGAATGGCAAATTTATGATTTTATCCACAAATTTCCCAGACTTAACCCTATTCTCTCTATAATCGCAGAGGCAATTCATTTTGATGCAAGTCATTCAATTATTATTTTTGACTATCTTCATGATTATTGTGATCTAGACGAGTTTTATACCCAAGAACCTATTTTTCCCACGGCGATGGTCTCCGACTGGCCTTTGGCCATCGCAACGGCAATCGGTGCAGTATTAGCAACCATTCATCGGACAACATTCGACTGTCTGGAGTACAAAGATTTCTTATCTAAGCAGTGTGCAGACCTCGACCACCCCCCTAGCCCGCTGCACGGATTGGAAAGGCTTAAGCCCGAAATTTTTGCTGAGGTCTCTGCGGACGGTCTGAAATTCTTTGAACTCTATCAGCGCCACGCTAGCCTTGGAAAAGCAATTTTAGAACTGAATAAAGCATTTGATGCCTGCTGCTTAACCCATAACGATCTGAAGCTGAATAACATTCTCCTCCACCTGGAATGGGAGCAAATCCTCGCCAAAAAAGAGAAATCGACCAGTCCGCTCCGATTCATTGATTGGGAAAAATGGAGTTGGGGCGATCCTGCCTTTGATTTAGGGACACTGATCGCCAGTTATCTCAAAATTTGGCTCAGCAGTTTAGCCATTGATCCAGAGATTGATATTGAAACTGCCTTAAGTTTGGCAACCACACCACTAGAGGTGCTGCAACCCTCAATCATTGCCCTCACTCAATCCTATTTTGCGTGCTTTCCAAAAATTCTGAGTCGTCGCCCAGATTTTTTGAACCGAGTGGTGCAATTTACGGGTCTGGCTTTGATTGAAAGAATTCGGGCCATGGTTCACTATCAAGAACCCTTTGACAACATCGGCATCTGTATGCTGCAAGTTGCCAAAACTTTGTTATGCGATCCACAGCAAGCACTGCCAATTATTTTTGGCATCAGTGCATCTGAATTGACTCCTGCTGTTCTGCTTCCTACTTGAGGATTGACCCTATGCTGAATCCTCCGTCAACGCAATTGCCAGATCCTTGTTTTCAGCAACTCTTAGACGTTTCTGCTGACATCGTCAACTATGTTCAGATTCAAGCCAACTTCTGTATCACTCATCCCCATTACCCACCTCTGGAACTTGCGGCTGAGGTAATTGCACGGTTGCAGCAACTGCCGATGACTCTTCAGCAGAAGTATCTGAATCTGCAATTGCGGAATTTTCTCTATGACATCTATTTCACGAGTGAACAGAGAATGAATACTGCAACCGCAGCCGATTCGCCATTGGATTGCCCTCTAGAGAACAATAGGACAAGAGGGCTAGACCTGGAGTTTTACCAAAGATTACACAACAGTAATAGCGGCAAAGGTTTCTTTGACTCTGGCTGGTTTGTGCTCACAGAGGAGCGAGATCGCACCCTTGCCGTTAAAAAGCAAGGTTTGACACTCCATATTGATCGCGATCGCCATCTACACCTCGCCCAGCAATCTGCCAGTATGGGCGATTGGGTTGCCATCCGCATGCCCAGCAATCGAGTTGAAGCGGGATTTTATGTTGCGGTTGGCAATGCCGGTTTTATCGATGACTGCGATCAAAATGATCGGTCTGAGCGGGTGGAAATCTTTTTTAACTTGAGTCCTGAAGGTGCGATCGCGCTGATGCAAGCGATCACCCAACAACTCAACAATATTGATATCCCCTTCACCTTTAGGGCTCTATCTGATCCTGCCAATTATGGGCGCTCCGATGCAGGCGTTCTCTGCTTTGACCAAAACAACTATGAAGTCGTCAGACAAGTTCTGCAAACGGTTTATCCTGAAAACCAATTGCATTTTCAGCCGTCAACGCCGCTATTTACCAAGTTACTGGCACCGGGACTCGGTTTAGCAGAATCCCCCACTGATGAATTGATGACCCCAACCAGTTTTGGCATGAATCGCTGCCAAATCGTTGCCAATGGCTTATTGGCAGCTTGGCAAACTGGCAATTCACCAGCAGATCGAATGAATGCCATCCGCCAACAATTCTCTCAGCTTGGCCTTGACTGGTATCGTCCTTATCTCAATCCCGACGCTCAGGATATCTACACCCCCTTGGACCTATGAGATACCCGCTTGTCCACCAGCATAGCGAAGAAGATTGCGGAGCAGCCTGTCTAGCGACTATTGCCAAATATTATGGGCGAACTTTTTCCCTGACTCACACCCGTGAAGTAGTCGGGACTGGACAACTGGGAACAACCTTATTAGGTTTAAGACGCGGCACACAAGCCTTGGGGTTCAATGCTCGTTCGGTGCAAGTTTCCTCGGAAATTTTCGAGAAGCTCGACTACCTACCGCTACCCGCGATCATTCACTGGCAAGGTTATCACTGGGTTGTGTTTTATGGTCGGCGCGGTAAAAAGTATGTAATTGCCGATCCGAGTATCGGTATTCGTTATCTGTCGCGCAAAGAGTTAAGCGAGGGTTGGCAAGATTAGGTAATGCTATTATTAGACCCTGATCTGAGCCGTTTCTTGGCTCAATCCGATGACAAAGTGGGAGGATTCGGCCAATTTCTCTCCCGTCTTTCTTTTTACCGAGGCATTCTGCTGGAAGCTTTGCTATGTGCCATCGCGATTGGTTTGCTTTCTTTAGCCTCTCCTTTTTTCATTCAAATCCTCACCGATGATGTCTTAGTTCGGGGCGATACCCAACTCCTGATGGGTGTGTTACTAGCGATTGTCGTTATGTACCTAGTCAAAAGTGGACTGATCCTCATTGAAAACAACTTGATTGCTCAGTTTGCTCAACGATTGGAGTTAAATCTAGTTTTAGAATTTGGCCAACAAATTCTACAATTACCGCTCACTTACTATGAAACTCGTCGCAGCGGAGAAATTAGCAGCAGACTGCGAGATATCGAGCAGATTAATAAGTTAATTTCACGAGTAATCGTAACTTTACCCAGTCAATTTTTTATCGCCGTGATCTCTTTAAGTTTGATGCTGTTCTATAGCGAAAAATTGACACTAATTGGGATTTTTATTGCAGGGCTTATGACTCTATCCTCAATCGCTTTACAGCCGACGCTGGAACAAAAAACTTGCAGTGCCATGATTTTGGATGCAGAAAATCAAGGCGTTTTAGTAGAAACTTTCAAGGGCGCACTGACGTTGAAAACCGTTGCCGCAGTTCCCCAGTTTTGGGAAGAGTTTCAGATTCGATTTAGCCGTCTAGCTAACTTAATGTTCACCACGGTTAAAATTGGGATTATTAACAAAACGTTCTCTCGATTGGTTGCCGATCTCGGTGATATCTCTTTACTGGGATTTGGCAGTATGCTGGTCATCGGCAAAGAACTGAGTATTGGTCAGCTACTGGCCTTTGCGAGTTTGAACCGAAATGTTGCCTATTTAATTAGCGATTTAGTCAATTTTATCGAAGACTTTACTCGAATTAAAACAGCCAATATCAGACTACAAGAAGTCATAACAGCTACTCCCGAAATACAAGACGACACTAAAAAGTCTTTTGCCAAAATTGCCGAAAGTGCTAATATTTTTTGCACAAATCTCAATTTTCATTACCCCGGCAGAACTGAATTACTAGAAGATTTTTCTTTGATGATTCCGGGGGGTCAAGTGACTGCCCTGATCGGCAAATCGGGTTGTGGTAAAAGCACGCTTGCCAAATTGCTTGCCAGTTTATACAGCTTGCAATCGGGCAATATTTGCATTGGCAAATATAACTTGCCAGACCTCTCCCTAGATTGTCTGCGACAGCAGATTGTTCTGATTCCCCAAGAACCTCATTTTTGGAGCCGTTCGATTCTTGAAAATTTCCGCTTAGGGTCTCCCCACCTAACATTTGAGCAAATTGTTGATGCTTGCATCATTGCTGGAGCGGATCAGTTTATCCGCAACTTACCCGAAAAATATAGGACAATTTTGGGAGAATTTGGCGCAAATCTGTCTGGCGGACAACGACAACGCCTTGCGATCGCCAGAGCCATTGTCAACGATCCACCTATCTTAATCCTGGATGAATCGACGGGCGGACTCGATCCCGTTAGCGAAGCACAAGTACTCGATCGCCTGCTGGCTCACCGCCAAGGCAAAACCACAATTCTCATTAGCCATCGCCCCAGAGTCATTCAACGGGCGGACTGGATTGTCTTGCTTGATCAAGGACAGTTAGTTCTAGAAGGCTCCCTAGACAAGCTACGCTGCAAGCCTGGAGAGCATTTAGAGTTCTTGAACCCCTAGTGATTATGATTGTTAATTCTGCCCCAAACTCGCTTAGAAATGTACATCGCGACGAATTTCTGCCCCCCATCCATCTTTGGACGAGACTGGGGGGGCTGGTTTTGGTGGGTGCGGTGGGTGCGGCCATCTCCCTTGCCTCTGTTATCCCCTATAACGTGGTTGTTAGGGCTCCTGCCACCGTTCGACCATTAGGCGAGAATCGGGTTGTCCAGGTTGCCACCGAAGGCGTTGTCAGTCAGATTGTGGTGCAAGAGAATCAGGTGGTTCAAAAAGGAGATGCGATCGCCCACTTGGATGATTCACTGCTTCACACCCAAAAGAGGCAATTGCAAGGAAATATCCAGCAGAACCAGCGACAACTGACTCAAATCGTTGCTCAAATTCTTGCCCTTGATGAACGACAAGCGGCTGAAGCCACTGCAAGTGGTCGTGCCATCACGGTTATCCAGGCTGAACTGAATCGTACCCAACGAGACTACCGCGAAAAGCAGATTGCAACTCAGACAGAACTCCAAGAAGCACAAGCCAACTTGGAGCTGGCACAGGAAGAACTGAAGCGATACCAACAGTTAGCCAATACAGGAGCGACCCCTCAGTTGCAAGTCAAGGAGAAGAAACAAGCTTTTAAAGCCGCCCTAGCCCGCTGGAAACGTGCTCAGGCGAAGGTCAACCCTAGCAATGCTTCTGTGACAATCGCTATTGAGCAAATTGCTCAACAAACTGCCCAAGGCAGAGCCACCTTAGCGAAGTTGAAACAAGAACGAGAAAGCCTGGTCAGCAGACAAGCTGAAATTGAAAATCAACTGAACCGCGATCGCCAAGCCTTGCAGCAACTGGAGCGCGATCACCAAAAGAGTGTGGTCAGAGCAACGACCGCAGGTACAATTCTCAAGTTAGGGCTACGCAACCCTTCTCAGGTCTTGCATCGTGGAGAATCCATCGCCCAAATTTCTCCTAGTCAATCTTCCTTGATTATCAAAGCGCGGGTGGCGGCTCAAGATATTAGTGGGGTGCAGATTTGCAAGCACAAGAGGGTCTTAGACTGTCAGGTGGGTAAAGTCCAACTGCGAATTTCGGCCTATCCTTATCCAGATTATGGCACTCTGAATGGGGCAGTCGTTGCCATCTCTGCCGATGCGACAACCACTCAAAGTAGCCCCACTAGCCCATCTGTTTCTTACTACGAGGTGATGATTCAGCCAGAAAATCCCTTTCTCGTGAAGGGCGATCGCCGATATGCTCTCCAAGCAGGCATGGATGTCACAGCAAATATTATTGCCAAGCAAGAAACTGTCCTGACATTTGTTCTGAGAAAAGCAAGGCTGCTCACCGATTTGTAAGTAGATCCATGGATTCACAAATTATTCACACCCGGTCAGTAGCCTGAAATTCAGGACAATTTCAACAGAGGTAACTCTCTAGCAAAAATGTGCAAGTCTATTGGCTGCGAACCCTACTATGAACCGTATGTTGAATTAGCTGTCACTGTGTTTAAGACTCAAGACAAAGTGCTAGTAGATTCTTTGAAAAGTTTTCTTACCTTGTTACCCAGTTCCCAATGCATTGAAGGAGTCTTGGTAACAGCCATTTATCAATTAGCTGAGACTGGTCCAGAGACTTGTCGCTGGCTTTTAGGGAACCCCTCCTATTTAGAACCCGAATTTGATGTGATTCAGTTTTCAATGGGATCTGTGTCTACATGGTTGCAAAATCAGGGATTTGTATTGAATCAAGATTTCTGGTTTGAGCCAATCGGCCAACTCCACCTGAATGAAAAAATTCAAGCTGCTGTCATAGCCACAGACTTATCAGATGGACCTCTTCTTTTAGAAGAGATGTTCATCCATTCTCAAAGATTGTCTCAATAACTACCTCTCAAATCACCTCATGGGTAAACTGAAACGTCGCCCACTGCTCCACATCTAGAACCCAATGGCTATCCGTCGCAATCCCCATCTGCTCAGCGGTTCGTAAGCTACCCTCGTGTAAATCTTGCAACACTTGCTGGGTCACTTCTAACGGACTGGGTAAGCGAACCACCACAGGCGCAGTATTGCTCACCGACTGGCGGACTTGACTGGCGATCGCAGCTAATCCCTTCACAAACGGAAATCGGCTCAAAATCACATAGGTCGTCGCTAAGCCAGTAGGTTCACGAACGATATAGTCATTCATGGTAGCAGGGACTGTCAGGGATGCGCCGGGGGCAACGGTATCTTGGCTGGTTGTTTCCGTATCGGGAACCGCCAGAAGCGCTTCTGGGGAATAGATGGTAAAAAATTGGGTGTGATTGTCCATCCCCAGAACCAACCAATACAGCGGTAAATCACTATAATTTTGGATGCGATACTGGATATGTTGCCCTTTTGAGAGTTGCACAATCTCACCTTGTTTTTCAAAGGTTGAGAGCGTCGCAGGATTCTCCCGTAAAGGCCAAGGGGCTCTCACCGTGCTTTGGCGGCTCAAGGGCAGGGTTTTATCGGCTGCCACGGCTTCTAAGACCACTGTTGCCCCTATCCGAGAGGAAAAATCATTGACACTCAAGGCTAAGGACTTTCTAGCCAGCAAAAGCTTTAAGGTGTCATAGAGTTGATTCACTGCCGTTTTAATCGCTTCTCCTGCTTCAACGCGGGTATCGGTCAGTTCCTCACCTCCTTGCGAGAATAAACCATACTGGGTTGGCGGAGAAGGAGATGTTTCGGTTTCTTCTTCCGCTAAGGGTTCACTAGCAACTGAATTAACGATCGCGGGTGAGGATAAGGAGACCTGCGTAAATAAGCAGTCGGCATTTTGTTCCCCTGCATTCACAGGATGAATATTTGCCATATCCGAAAAAGCACTGGTGGCATCTACCCGCTCAATGCGATTGAGTTGAGCGCCTAAAGCAACATTCAATGTCACGGTCTTAGACATTACCCGAAACGCCTCTTGGATTTTTTGGCCGGGATGGAGCTGTCCTTCTTGGGAACAGTGACCGATGCCTTCACAGCCTTGATGAGAATCCAAATGAATGAACAAGTCTTTGCTCTGATCACGGCTGAGGGCAGGTGTAGAGAGAGCCGACCCATTCCCTTGTCCAGGTTGAACACTGGCAACAGGGGTGTGATGAGGGACAACCTTAAAACAAGTCGTCGCTTCATAACTCTCGGTAATGTGGGGCAACACCCCTCCTAACCACATACTGACAATGCCACCGTTATCTTTGAGATCCGTCACCACCCCATCTGCGCCCTCCCCAAAAGACAACCCATCCACTGGCAGTGTATTCCCATTCCCTGACCCCCTGAAAATGGGCTGTTGAACCCGCCCTACTTCGGCTTCCACCTCTGGGACAAGCCGATGAAAGCTAACCGAGAGCTTGGTGGAGGCCGTGATCTGCCACAACTGTTGCGTTAAGGCATAGGTGAACAGTCCGGCAGAGAAATCTCGCATTTGCGCTTCAAGTGCGGTTTGCAAGGGTTGAGATGCTGCCAGGATTAGTTCAGGATGGATTGGACGCCTTGGGGATGGGTTGAGTAATTTCTCTTGCTGTTCATCAGCACTGAGTAGATTGGCGGTTTGGAAAAAGGCGGGCAGCGATCGCACCCGTAAATTTCCCAACAAGGCTTCGCCGGGATACGTAAAACCCGCATCTAAAACACAGAGGCTTTGCTGAGTATTCAGGGAAGCAAACCAATGGGAGAGTTGATCTGGCCAAAGTACAGGGTCAAGGAGCGATTCACCCTTAGAATCCCCCCTATATCCATCAAAGGGAATGAGAACAGTGCTAGGAGTAGGCTCAACTTCTTCTGGAGCCATCGGATTTCCATGGTCTACAAGACAACCAAAGCCACTGAAGTGAAAGATCACACTATCTTGGGGACGAGCTTGCTCAATCAGATGTGCAGCAAAAGCGGTTTCTATATTGGCCAAGGTTGCTTGCTGATCTTTGAGGATGACAATGTCATCAGGATGGACACCAAACCGATGAACGAGTAGCTCTTTCTGCAATTCCAAGTCCGTCAAACAGCCTTTGAGCTTTGTTTTTTTGCCTAGATCTTGATATTGGTTAATCCCCACTAATAGGGCTAGCTTGCGGCCAATCGGCTGGGCAAGTACTTGGTGATATTGACTTCCATACCGCCCTAAAAACAAATCACTGCAACTTAGCCCTGCAAGCACTAAGCTCGTTTTTGACAAAAGCGCGTCGGGTCAAGGCCATAATTGCGGGTTATGGAGTGAGCCTACAGGGTAAAAAGGTTAAAACCCATCCTTGGCAATGGGTTCTTGTCTTTAACTATATCGTCGTTTGTCTTTGCAAACGTCATCCTTTCATAGCTGCGGCCAATTCAGCGGCCACTTCCGGCCGTGAAAACTCGGGTGGTGGTAACTCACCCCGTCGGAGCATTTCCCTCACTTTGGTTCCAGACAGATGAATCCGATCTTCAGGGTCACTAGGGCTGGTTTTTGTGGTGGCCATTGATTGCGTGCGTTTGCAGTAGAAGGCATGTTCAAACTTCATGGGCGTAATTCCCAAAGCTTGAGGATCGATGGTATCGAAAATATGTTGGGCATCGTAGGTGCCATAGTAATCGCCCACTCCTGCATGATCTCGACCGACGATGAAATGGGTGCAACCATAATTCTTGCGAACAATGGCATGAAAAATGGCTTCTCTGGGGCCTGCATAGCGCATGGCAGCCGGATTAATCGCTAAGATCACCCGTTCTTGGGGAAAATAATGCTCCATCATGATTTCATAACAACGCATTCTCACATCCGCCGGAATGTCGTCGCTTTTGGTAGCCCCCACCAAGGGATGTAAAAACAAGCCATCCACGGTTTCTAGGGCACATTTTTGGATATATTCATGGGCACGATGAATCGGATTGCGGGTTTGAAATCCGACAATGGTTTGCCAGCCTCGCTGACGGAAGAGTTGGCGAGAGGCGGCTGGATCAATTTGGTACTTGGGAAATTGGGGATGGGGTTGTCGCTCCAGCAGCCAGATCGGACCCGCCAGATTCACTGATCCTTGCTCAAAGACTACCTGAACCCCAGGATGTTTGAGATCATCGGTTTGATAAACTTGAATCACTTCTTGAGTTTTGTCATAGGGATATTTCTCCGTCAGTTCAATGACCCCAACAAAAGTCCCGGTGGGGTCATCTAAACGGATGAGATCGCCAATTTTCAGCGGGCTTGCGATCGCTTCATCCACGGATAAGGTAATGGGAATTGACCAAGGCAAACCATTGGCCAACTGCATATGCTGGACGACCTGCTCATAGTCTGCTTGGTCCATAAAGCCTGTGAGGGGGCTAAATCCACCAATGGCAATTAGCTCTAGATCGGAGGTGGTTCGCTCATCAAGTTGAATGCGGGGTAAATGCTCTGCTTGGGCTTGTAGGTCTGCTTGTTGGGCTGGGGTGGCAATTCGGTTGACTAGTACATTGCCGTGGGGGGCAATGGCATCCTGTTCCTGAGTCAAGATAACGCTCTCCAAAGGGTCTTTACAAATATAAACTAATAGGTCAGCCCCCCGATGTTAGCGGGAGATCTGGAAGTAGTGGTGCTGTAAAGGACGAACTTAGCTGAATAGTCGCGCAAAACAGATTAACCCAGACAGAGGTATCAATCAACAGCACGACGGATAGCTCTAAGAGCCTTGTGATCATAGTCTGGCGAGAACTGGATTTGACCCGCTAGATCAAGCAAGTTCTTTTTCTTGCGGGCACGAATGAGTTCCTGCAACGCTAGGTGCAAGAGTGCTTTTTTAGTGCGGACGTTTGTCAGACTGAAGGCTTCGGCAACCAGCACGTCATCAAGATCAATATTGGTTCGCATGGATAGTCATGTGTATATCTATAGGTATGCAAAATTTTCCTGACTTTAATTCTGCCTGTAGCGCCAAGTGTGTAGGATATAGACGCACCGTTTGAAAGTGTGATCTCTAATGTCCTCTATGCCCTCTGATCCCTTGCTGAGTCTGCAACCCCAACCCTCGATCCAATTTGGTACGGATGGTTGGCGGGGCATTATTGCCAAAGACTTTACTTTTGAGCGGCTTGTGCGAGTTGCCCCTATTGCGGCTCAGGTTTTAGAGCAGACCTATGGTCAGTCAGCGACCCAGCGGTTAATTGTGATTGGCTACGATCGCAGATTCCTCTCTGAAGAATTTGCTCAAGCCACCGCTGAAGCCGTTCAACAGGCAGGTTATGATGTGCTGCTGGCCAATACCTATGCTCCTACCCCTGCGTTGAGCTGGGCGGCCAAACATCATCAAGCCTTGGGGGCTTTGGTGATTACTGCTAGTCATAATCCCGGCATTTATTCAGGACTGAAAGTCAAAGGAGCCTTTGGTGGCTCTGTACCGCCCGCTGTCACGCAGGTAATTCAAGATACCCTCGCGGCGGGTTCGGCTCCGGTGGTTTCAGGAACACCCGGCCACCTAGAAGAATTTGATCCCTGGCCAGATTATTGCCAAGTCTTGCAATCAAAAGTCGATATTGAGTGCATCAATCAAGCCATCGCTCAGGGACAGTTGACTGTATTTGTGGATGTGATGCATGGGGCTACTGCTGGTGGGTTACAACAACTGCTGACCAGTCCAGTGCATGAATTGAATAGCGATCGCGATCCTTTGTTCGATGGGGGGGCACCAGAACCGTTACCCAAGTACCTGGGTCAGTTAATCCAAACCCTGCAAGCGCAGAAAAACAGGTCAGGCAGCGCCGCTGTGGTTGGTTTTATCTTTGATGGGGATGGCGATCGCATCGCAGCCATGGATGGCCAAGGTCAGTTCCTCAGCTCTCAAATTCTTATTCCCATCTTAATTGAGCACTTAGCCGCCCGACGTCAATTTCGCGGAGAAGTTATTAAGACCATCAGTGGCTCTGAGCTGATTCCCAAGGTTGCCGCCCTCTATCAACTGCCTGTGCATGAGACCCCCATTGGCTATAAATACATTGCCGATCACATGCTGACCACAGCAGCTGTTTTGCTGGGTGGAGAAGAGTCCGGTGGCATTGGTTATGGCAACCATATCCCAGAACGAGATGGCTTACTCTCTGCTTTGTATTTACTAGAAGCGGCAGCTCAGTCGGGTAAAGATTTTACGCAATTGTATCAACAGTTGCAAACTCAGACTGGGTACACCAGTTTTTATGATCGTATTGATTTACCCTTAGCCTCGGAAGCAGACAGCGTGAGACTCATTCAACACCTGCAAACATCCCCCTTTACCCAAGTTCTCGACCAAGCCGTCACTAATGTGCTGTCCGTCGATGGATTTAAATTTTCGTTGGCGGATCACAGTTGGCTACTGATTCGCTTTAGCGGCACTGAACCCGTTCTGCGCTTATACTGTGAATCCCATCAGCCTGATCGGGTTGCCCAGATCCTAGCCTGGGCAAAAGATTGGGCGTTGAGCTAAAAAATATTTATTGTAAGGCCGCAAGATGTTCTCTCCTCAACCTTCTGGATCAACCCTCAAACCTGAATACTTAGCGTGGATGATCAGTCTGACTATATTGCCCCTGCTCTTCGCTTTACTAGGTCAAAAGCAACTCTTGTCCTGCGCTCTAGCCATCGGTGATTGGAGTGAAAGCCTCTTTCAAGGGATTGCCTTGCCCATTTTGGATAGTTCAGAATAGATTGCAAATCTAGATGGGGAGGTAGGGTTTCAATCTATTAGCAAATCGGAGTTTAGCCCCTAAAATTGGGATGGAGCGATCGGGGTGCAGCCTGATAACTATTCTGCTGATGTTATCCCCTAAAGCAAGGATATTAGGAGCTAATGCCCCATTGTCTGAGTACCTAAAATTTTATTATTTTAACTTAACTATTTGAGTTGACACTCTATGCGTTCTATCCTCGACCGTGTTCATCCTCAATCCGTAACGCCATCCCGGTTAGAGTCTTTACTCCTGCATCGACTGAGAATGATTGAAGAGTTGTTGGAAACTGTCTTGCAGGGTGAGTGTGGGCAGGAATTAGTCAACCTTTTGCGAGAACTGCGATCCATGTGCTCTCCAGAAGGACAGGTTCTTAGAGTCCCTGAAGCGGAAGTGCTCAAAGTGGTGGAAAGGCTGCAATTGGATGAGGCGATTCGAGCGGCGCGTGCCTTTGCCTTATACTTTCAGCTGATCAATATTGTTGAACAACATTACGAGCAAGAAGAAAGCATTGTGCGGACGCGCGGAACCACCCTAGCTTCTTCTTTTGTGCGCTCTCCCTTAGAAAATGCTGGTTTGATGAATTCTGGAGAACATGCCGTTGGTAATGGGCGATCAGAATTGCCCAATAGTCTTTTTGAAACCCCTTTGCGTGAATCCAACGCAGGGACATTTGCTTGGCTATTTCCTAAACTCAAGCAGTTAAATGTCCCTCCCCGTCATATTCAAGAGATTATTCAAACCCTGGATATCAAACTTGTGTTTACAGCCCATCCCACTGAAATTGTCCGCCAAACGATTCGGGCTAAGCAACGCCGCATTGCCAAAATCCTGGGCAAATTGGATGTAGCCGAAGCAGGTTTGGCCAATAATATGTGCTCTCGTTGGGAAGTGGATACATTGCAGGCGGAGTTGACGGAGGAAGTCCGGTTTTGGTGGCGAACCGATGAACTTCACCAGTTTAGACCTACGGTGTTGGATGAGGTGGAGTATAGTCTTCACTACTTTCGAGAAGTGCTATTTGATGCCATTCCCCAGTTATACCAGCGTTTAAACCAACATTTACAGCAGTCTTTTCCTAATTTAAAGGCTCCGCGCTATAACTTTTGCCAATTTGGATCTTGGGTGGGATCCGATCGCGATGGTAACCCAGCAGTAACCCCGGAAATTACCTGGCAAACCTCTTGCTATCAACGCAACTTGGTTCTAGAAAAGTACATTGAGTCCGTTCAGAGGCTAATTAGCCTGTTGAGTTTATCCCAATACTGGTGTGAGGTTCCCCCCGGTTTAGAAAAGTCCTTGGGTCAAGATCAACTGCAAATGCCAGAGGTTTACGATCAACTCTCTATCCGCTTTCTAGGAGAGCCTTATCGTTTCAAACTCTCCTATATTCTCAAGCGTTTGGAAAATACCCGAGATCGCAACCTGCAACTGGCTCAGCTCCAAGATTTTACCCAACTCCTTCATCCGCAAGGGATGAACGAGCAAATCTATTATTCTTGCGCTCAAGCTTTTTTGGATGAGCTGTTGGTGGTGAAAGAAAACTTGCAAGCCACTGGTATTAGTTGTCGAGAACTAGATCATCTGATTTGCCAAGTAGAAATCTTCCGGTTCAATCTCACCCAACTTGATATTCGCCAGGAAAGCTCCTGTCATTCCGATGCTCTCACAGAAATCATCGATTATTTGCAGATTCTGCCCCAACCCTACAACCAGATGACGGAAGCAGAACGCTTAGACTGGTTGGTGCGAGAACTGCAAACGCGCAGACCCTTAATTCCACCTGAACTGCCCTTCTCAGCCAGAACTCAAGAACTGATCAACACATTTCGCATGATCCGGCGGTTGCAAGAAGAGTTTGGGATTGAGATTTGCCGCACGTATATTATCAGCATGAGCCATGAAGCCAGTGATCTCTTGGAAGTCCTGCTTCTGGCCAAAGAATCGGGTCTTTTTGATCCGACAACCGCGACGGGTACATTGCAGGCTATCCCGTTATTTGAAACCGTGGATGATTTGCAGCGGGCTCCCAAGATCATGACGCAACTATTTGATCTGGCGCTATACCGATCCTATTTAGTTACTCCTTCGATAACAGCGTCAGCCTCTGCCCCAGGGATGCTTTCTGAACCTACCCCTTCCCCTCATGCGTCCCTAGCTCTGCAAGAAATTATGTTGGGCTATTCTGACAGCAATAAAGATTCAGGTTTTCTCAGTAGTAATTGGGAAATTTACAAGGCTCAACAACGTTTGCAAGCCACAGCCGAACCCTATGGGATTGCCCTGCGGATTTTCCATGGTCGGGGGGGGTCTGTAGGACGGGGCGGTGGACCTGCCTACGAAGCCATTTTGGCTCAGCCCGGACACAGCGTGAATGGCCGCATTAAGATCACCGAACAAGGCGAAGTGGTGGCTTCTAAATATTCCTTGCCTGAATTAGCGTTGTATAACTTAGAAACTATCTCTACCGCAGTGATTCAGGCCAGCTTGCTGCGCTCCACGATGGATAGCATTGAGCCTTGGCACGACATTATGGAAGATCTAGCGGCGCGATCGCGCAAACGGTATCGAGCCTTAATCTATGAACAAGAAGATCTGGTGGATTTTTTCTATGAAATTACTCCCATTAACGAAATTAGCCAATTGCAACATGCAGCCCGCCCCGCCCGCCGCCGAGCCGACAATCGGCGCACCTTAGATGGACTTCGAGCTATTCCCTGGGTCTTTAGTTGGACCCAAAGTCGCTTTTTACTCCCTGCTTGGTATGGCGTCGGTACAGCGCTCCAAGATTTTCTAGATGAGCAATCTGCCGAGCATCTCACCTTACTACAATATTTCTACGAGAAATGGCCCTTCTTTAAGATGGTGATCTCTAAAGTTGAAATGACCCTAGCCAAGGTTGATTTGCAAATTGCCCATCATTATCTGCAAGAGTTAACCAGTGCCAAAGATATTGATCGCTTCGAGCGCTTATTTGAACAAATTGCTCAAGAATATTATCTCACCCGAGAAATGGTCTCTAAAATCACCGACCATCCACAACTCCTAGATGGTGATCCCAACCTAAAGCGCTCCGTTCAGCTCCGCAATGGCACCATTGTCCCCTTGGGGTTTCTCCAAGTTTCCCTACTCAAGCGGTTAAGACAGCATCAAAAACAACATCGCCTAGCTTTAGGGGCAGGCAATGTCAGTGAAAAAGATCTCCTCAGGGGGGCTCTGCTCACCATCAATGGCATTGCTGCAGGGATGCGTAATACAGGTTAGTAGCCAGTTCCTTTTAATTCACCCCCAAATGACGGGAGATTGCATCCAATTTCCGATTATTGAAGACAGTCGGGTATTGGTTTCATAGCGATCCTCATTGGCTGACGCAGTGGATGTGGCCAATTGCTGAGAGACCCTGTCCAGGTTGTCGGTGTATCGTTTCAGGTCTTGACTAAAGGACTCAAGAAAGCGGTTATTGGAGGCAACTACTTGGGTCAGTTCTGTGATTCTTTGGGCGTTCGCTTCGTTGGCTTGTTCAATACGAGTGAGCCGCTCATTGCTTTCCCGCTTTGAGCGCTCTGACTCAATAGCCATCCGCTCTAATAACGATTCAATCCGATCCAATCGATCCGGTTGTGTAGTGGCCATGATTGATCTCCCTGCACAAATTCTCGCTCTGCTGCTTCGGCAATTACTCGGCGCAGTAGTTTTTCTAACCAATGGAGTTAAGCGGATTCGAACCGCTGACCCCCTCAATGCCATTGAGGTGCTCTACCAACTGAGCTATAACCCCAGAATGCGAATACAATCATCCCTTGAAAAGCTATCTATCGTCAAGAACTTTAAACCAGAACAAATTTACAAAAAGCCTGTTCAGCCGTAATTTTACTTAGCAAAGTGTTACTAGATTGTAGCCTAAGTTTAAGGTATTTATAAAATATTTATATTTATAGTTATTTAACTCATTTAATTTGCTAATCACTGGCGTTATGATTGAGGCATGCAGATCCCAATCTTTGATCTAACACAATGAATGGGTAAACCTTATCCCATTCTTTATTTGTAAATGGGAGTCGATTATGAAACTTGTAAATTTACTCACTCAAAGCATCAAATATCTATCTGAGGCAATTGGCCGCATCTTTGCCCCTAATGATGATCACTATCCGGCAACAGGTATGGTTCCTTTCTATGGAGACCCTTACTCTCAATCTGCTTGGATTGACTAATGTAAACCCTACCCGATCGGTGCTAGATCTGGGAATAGACGTAAGCAAACACCTTGTCTAGCACCGTTTCCCATCGCAGTGGTTGACATTGATGGTTTATACAGACATAAACGCCACCAGAAAACAGTATGCAATGTCCCTTCTGCCAGCATACAGATAGCCGAGTTTTAGAATCACGCTCATCTGAAGCAGGCCAAAGTGTGCGGCGGCGACGAGAGTGCCTGCAGTGCAAGCGTCGGTTTACAACCTATGAACGCATTGAGTTTGTTCCGATTATTGTGATTAAACGTAATCAGGATCGGGAATTGTTCGATCGCTCTAAACTCCTCAAAGGGGTGGTGACAGCTTGTGAGAAAACGGGTTTAGCAGCCGTGCAGCTGGAGACTTTAGTCGATGATGTGGAAGCTGAATTGCAGCAGCGAGCAGTACAGGAAGTTACCAGCACAGAATTGGGTGAATCTGTGTTAGCAAAGCTGAAACTACTCAGTGAAGTTGCCTATGTTCGTTTTGCCTCAGTGTATCGGAAATTTCGAGGAATCCGAGATTTTGTGGATGAACTGAATCAGCTCAAAGAGTCTGGGGATAGCCATTTGTTCAACAGCCTTGCCTATCCTCAAGAGAGTTCATCTTTGCCATCATCCCCCAGTACTTATGTGGCCTCTGCCAACGCTCAACCCCCATCCAGATGAAAGGTATCAAAAAGGCATCAAGAGAAAGGGATTGTCATCTTTCCCTCTTCACCAAATCAGCCGTTGAAGAGTTGGGGTTTGGGCAAATTGCAGGCTAAAATGGGCGTTGCTGGCCAGATGCTTACTTTCAAGCATTTGAGCGATCATCCCATAAACTGCGGTAGAGCAACTGGCTCAAATTTAGTCCCAACCCCAGTTTTGAGGAGTGGATCAATGATCTCAACTCGATTGGTGACAATGCCGTCAAGGGGTGAGTCTGACCTCCATCGGCATTGTAGCCATAACCAATGTCAAGTTGTTTGAGGGTCTGCATACTTTGCTCATGGGTGACTCCTTGGCCATTCGTTCTACAATCAACGGTCCAATCATGGAACACAGCTAGGTGGTGATCGGTGGTTGGATGAATGTCGATTTCTACCAGGTCAGCCCCAGAGTTGAAGGCGGCACGGATGGAGGAAATTGTATTTTCTAGAAAGGAATGGGTGGGTGGATTGATAATTTTAGCCGTGCAAGTATCATTCTGAAGATTATCTAAAGGAAACGTCTGGCTAACCCCTCGATGAGCAATCAGTGTAAAAGTCAGCGGTTTCGGCGGTAGCGATCGCGGCCAGTACAGATAGGCCAGCAACCCTAAAGAGATCGTGGCAATGAGTCCTAGAGCGCGGAACAAAAACTTACACAGCTTTTTTCTTGGTTTCCGGCGTTGGCGAACAACAGTAAATTGGCTCATATACTGACCTACGATGCGAAACATGAAGGAACTTGTATCAGTCAATGCCCTTATTTTGATGGACTCTAAGCTAAAATCTCTAGGGTTGGTAGCCTATGTTTAGCAAAAAATGTCTCCCATCCCCTCACCCATACAAGTTGCCGCCATTGTTGTCATGGTTGCCATAGGCAACGGCATCTAGAGAATATTGCATTGATGAACACAGAAAATATAAATACGGTCGTCGCCATTGCCATCCTCTATCAGCAGGATCACTATCTGATGCAGCTTCGTGACGATATCCCAGGCATTGCCTATCCCGGTCATTGGGGCTTTTTTGGGGGTCACCTCGATCCGGGCGAAACACCAGAAGCAGGGCTACGCCGAGAATTAATAGAAGAAATTGACTATCAAGCGGCTGAGCTAAAGCTTTTCAAGGTATATCCAGATCCAGGTGTGATTCGCCATGTATTTTATGGCTCGCTCACAGTTTCCCTAACCGATTTGGTCTTAAAGGAAGGCTGGGACTTGGGATTTTTCTCACTAGAACAAATCCAAGCCAGCCAGCGTTACTCTAGCAAGGCAAAGGGGACTTTCCCGTTAGCTTACCCCCATCAAAAAATTTTGTTAGACTTTATCGAATTTCAAACTAATCAATTCCGTTCACTCACCCATACGATGGAACGTCACGATACAGAACTCAATACTAATCATCTACCTCCTTCAAGGCTCTAATAGAGGATTATTGTAAATTGTTCATTGAGATGCTGAGAAGTTGAGTAATAAACCTAAGGTTCTTGGGGATCATCCACATACTCAGTTTCTTGTCCTACGTTATTGGCGGAGGAACCAGATGACGTATCACCAGCTTTATCAGAGGGGTCTGTGGAACTAGATGTCTCTTTGTTAGACGAAGCATCTCCCGTATTAGACTGAGAAGTCCCTGTTCCTGTATTCGTTCCAGATGTTCCAGGTGGATCTTTTGCTTCTTTCTTAGGAGGAGCCTCTATGTTCAGTGTTGTTCTGGCAGTTTCCAAGGCACTTTCAGCGCCTTTCTTGGTTGCTACCCATAGGGATTTGCCCGCTTCAGATAGAAGGTTCCCCTCTTCGGCTTGATTGGCTTGATTTTGGAGAGATTTAACACTTTCAGTTAACTCAGTTGAGCGATCCACAACCCAACCAATCGAGACGAGTCCCCCCAGAATAAACAGGTAGATTAAAAGACCTGTTTCTTTAATAATCTGCCATACAAGGATAAAGAATTGCTTAAATGAATCCCAGGTCTCTTTTTTTGAGACCAAGCCCCACCATTTGGCTAGTTGCTGATTAAATGGGCTATTATTACTGTCACTCATTCAGGATATCTCCGCTCCAAGAAACCATTGGCCACTACTATCATGGACTGTTGCCTGAACTGGGTCAATCTAGTTCTATTGCAGAAAAGCTATCGTTTTAGAAAAAACTAATCAGATCTTTTGAACAGACTGGATTGATATGATTTTTCACATTACCCCCCGGGAGGCTTGGATGGCTGCTCAATCAACAGGACAATATGAAGCGGATTCCCTGAAGGCGGAAGGCTTTATCCACTGTTCCCAACATCATCAGGTACTGGAGGTTGCCCACCGCCTGTTTCCAAAGATACAGGGCTTGGTCTTACTAGCCATCGATCCAAAACTTCTGGCGGTTGACCTCCGGTATGAGAATTGTGAGGGCGGGATCGAGCAATATCCTCATATCTATGGTTCGATTCCCATCGCTGCTGTCAAAGCGGTTTTTCCGTTTGCCCCCAATGCTGATGGACAATTTGTTTTTCCCGTTTCAACTGATGCAGACTGGTGGTGATTAACAGACCGCGATCTGATGAATCCCTTGATCATGGGTGAAGATAGAAAAAAGCGCACTTGATCCGCTCTAGTATTAGGGAGAACCATAGTGACCGAACAAATAGACATCCTGGCGAGTTACGTCCCAGATATTGTTGTGCGTCGGTTACTGCAAGATCCGACCCCCATTGCCAAGCCTCGGATTGACCGCTGTGGGGCTGCTATTATTTTTATTGATATTTCTGGATTTACCACCCTGACTGAAACGCTGGTACAATCTGGCCCTCAGGGTTTAGAAATCCTGAGCGCTATTTTGAATGCGTATTTTGGCCAGATTGTCGATCTGATTTTGCAGCATGGGGGGGATGTCCTGAAATTTGCTGGGGATGCCCTATTAGCGATTTGGCCTATTCAAGAGGAAACACCAGACCTACAGCAGCAAACCCTCCGGGCTTGTCAATGTGCTGTGGGGGTTCAGGTGTTTTCTCAGACCTATGCCTCAACGAGTGAGGTCTCCTTGGCTGTGCGGATTGGGATTGGAGCAGGGAATGTTGCGATCGCCCACATCGGCGGCATCTACAAACGGTGGGAGCATTCCATTACCGGTGCGCCTTTAAGGCAAATTCAGCTTACCCAACGTCTGGCTCAACCCGATCAAGTCGTGCTTTCCTCAGAGGTTTGGATCTTAGTTCACTCCCGCTGCTTGGGTACTGCCTTACCGGATGGCTGTTGGCATCTGACCACCCTGCGCCCCATGCCTTTGCCCTCGGTGAGTTCTCCAGTGTGTTTGCCCTCCCAGCTAGCGGAAGGTTTAAAAGCCTATATCCCGCGAGCCATTTTAGCCCGGTTAGAGGCGGGTCAGCGAGAGTGGTTAGCCGAATATCGCTTACTGACTTTAGTCTTTGTCAACTTACCGGATTTCAGCGCTAACATGCCCCTAGAGAAAGCCCAGCAGATTATGCAAACTCTGCAAAGTAGCCTCTATCGGTTTGAGGGCAGTATTAATAAAATTAGTGTGGATGACAAAGGTGCAACTTTAGTTGCCGCTTTGGGATTACCGCCCTTTGCCCATGAAGATGATCCCGATCGCGGCGTCAGAGCTGCTTTGGAAATGCAGGCGAAATTAAGAGGGCTAGGCTGGCCCTGTAGGATGGGCATTACCACAGGTAAAGTCTTTTGTGGAATTATCGGGAGTGGGCGTCGTCGCGAGTATACGGTGATTGGCGACAGTGTGAATTTAGCGGCTCGCTTGATGCAGGTGGCTCAAGATCAAATTCTGTGTGACCCAGCCACCTATACAGCAGCCCGACGACGGCTGGCGTTTACCCCTGTACCGCCCTTAACCCTTAAAGGCATTCGCGGCCTGATTACGACCTATCAACCCCTAGGAGCCTTAAAACAGCAGTTCAGTGCCACAAAATCCTTAGTTGGCTGCCAACGGGAACGCCAACACCTGCTGGAACTCGCCCAGAGACTTCAAATTGATCATCAAGGCGGCACTGTGATTCTCGAAGGAGAAGCAGGCATTGGTAAATCGCAAGTTGTAGCTAACTTTCTAGAGTGGTGTCAAACCCAGTCTCTGCCGTTTGTGGTCGGCACAGGGGATGCCATTGAAAAATTCACCCCTTATTTTGTCTGGCGTCCCATCTTTCATCAGCTTCTTGGGTTTGACCAGTGTGTCGATCCCGCTGACCATTGTCAGCATATTCTGGATATGTTGGCGGATCGGGACGATCTGGTTGCCTTAGCCCCCCTCTTGAATCTCGTTTTGGGGCTTACCTTCCCAGACACTCCCATTACTGAACAAATGCAAGGCCAAGTCCGGGCTGATAATACCCGGAATCTGTTGTTACATCTGCTGAAAATTAGCCTTGATGCTATTCCGAAAGTGATTGTACTTGAAGACGCCCACTGGCTGGACTCTGCATCTTGGTCGTTGACCTTAGCTGTTCATCAACAAACCTTACCGCTGTTATGCGTGATTGCGAGCCGCCCTTTACCAGAGCCTTGGCCTGTAGACTATACCCAACTTCTAGAAACGGAGCAAACCAAGTATCTGCGCTTGCGAGGGCTATCTCGTCTGGAAACCGAGCAATTTATCAGCCAGCAGTTAGCCGTGACCCATCTTCCTCAGTCCGTTACGGCCTTTGTCTATGCTAAAGCCGAGGGACATCCTCTGTTTAGTGAAGAGTTGGCTTATGGTCTGCGGGATATGGGCTTGATTCGTATTGAGCAAGATCGCGCTCACCTTGTTGCTCCTGGCCAAAATTTAGAGGCGTTGGATTTGCCCCACACCTTGCAAGGATTAATTACCAGCCGCATTGATCGGCTTCTCCCCCCGCAACAACTGCTGCTCAAAATTGCCAGTGTCATTGGCCGCAATTTCAGGTATGACTTGTTAGCAGGGATTTACCCCTTAGCCGCTGACAAGGATCAATTGCCTGAGCATCTAGATAGTCTGCAACGTCTGGAATTGATTGCCTTAGAAACGCCACTGCCGCAATTAGGATATCTGTTTCGCCACATCATGACCCAAGAAGTGGCCTATCATCTGTTGGTCTTTTCCCAACGGCGAGAATTGCACCGGGCGATCGCACTCTGGTACGAACAGACTTATGTTCAAGATCTCTCCACTGTCTATGGATTGTTGGCCTACCATTGGCAGCGAGCAGAAGAAACAGATCGAGCCATTAGCTTTTTAGAAAAAGCAGGGGAGCAGGCTCTCAAGAGTGGGGCTTACCAAGAAGCGGCTGCTTTTTTCTTACAGTTAGTGTCCTTGCCGGTTCTGGAACTGCCGCGTCTGCAACAGGCTCAATGGTATCGGCACTTGGGAGAAGCCTTTTTGGGGTTGGGTCAATTACGCGAGAGCCAAATCCAGCTCCAGCAAGCTGTCCATATTCTTGGCTATCCCATTCCTCAACAAGGGCGACGTCTAGAGTTCAAATTAATCCTCCAGGGATTGAGACAACTTTGGCATCGTCTGCAACCCCGGCGCCGACTGGCTCAATCTGCTCTTGCTCAGGCGCATTGTCTGGAGTTGACGCGATCGCAAATTTGTCTAGGGGAAGTGTGCTACTACACGGGGGCTAAAACCCTAGGCACCTATGCCACGCTTACAGGTCTCAATCTGGCGGAAACCGTATCCCCTTCCCCTGAGTTAGCGCGGATTTATGCCAATATGTGCTATGCCACGGGGGTTTATCGGCTACATTTCCTGGCTCGACGCTATGGTGAGTTAGCCGAGGATACTCTTCACAAAATTGAAAAGTCCCTCTCCTGTATGGGCTGGGTTTTCATGGTCACGGGGGTTTATAAAAGTGGGATAGGGGAATGGCAGACTGCCCGTGAAACTTTGCAGCGTTCCATTGATGCTTGTCGACAACTCCAAGATTGGCATGTCTTGGCTCAGGGGGTGGCAGGGGTTGCTTTAGTCGAACATTGCCAAGGCCGCTTCCAGGAGGCGATCTCTCTCTGGCGAGAAACCCATGCCCTGGGCAAGCACTGTGGCGACCTGCAAGCAATCGTTTGGGGGATCATTGGCCAAGCTGAAGCTTGGGGATGTCTGGGGCAGTGGTCTTGTGCCCAACCCTTGATAGAAGAGGCTCAAACCTTACTGATCAATCAGCCGGAACTCGTCTCCGAACAAATTCGGTTGGCGGGGGTGGCTGCACGCTTTTATTGCCATGTCGGCGAACTGGAGCAACTCCAACGTGTTGTGGAGAACAGCATCGTCTGGGTCAATCAATCCGAACCCATTGCGGTGTGTACCTATGAAGGCTATGGCGGAATAGTAGAAGGTTCTATGCATCTGTGGGCAATGAACCCTAGTCCCCAAGGCCAGGAGTGGGTTCACCAAACTTGCCGTGCCTTTCGACAGTTTGCTCACTCGTTTCCCATCGCCCAACCTCGGATGTTGTTGTGGCAAGGGGTGTGGTTATGGCATCAAGGACGAAGAACTCCAGCTCAAAAGTGCTGGCACCAAGCCCTCCAGCAGGCTCAAGCCCTGGCCATGCCCTATGAACAGGCTCTCATCCATGAGAAATGGGGACAACGGCTTGATCCCCGACAGATTGAACATACCCTCCACATCCAGCAAGCCCGTCAACTTCACGAGCAATTGAATCGGTCTGCCATGGCGCAGAGAATGGATGCGATGGCCAAAGGCCGACCGGAGGTCATCGCATCCTAATCATCAACATCCTCAAGCCCAGCCTTGCAGTCGATAGGTGGCAAAACCAATCCATTCCTTCAGAGCGTTAGTGGTTTGTTCCAAACTATCTACATTGGGGAATAGCTTTAAGATAAATCCCAACAAACCTGCATTTTCGTCTACATTGGCCACTTGAAAATCCGTCGGGGCAGCAATCACAGGCAGCCCTAGTTTTTGAAAAATTGCCATTGAACGGGGCATGTGGCGAGCTGATGTTACCAACAAGAGGGAACCGTCTAATTTTTGGGCTTTGAGGATCTGATTCACCTTGAGGGCATTTTCGTAGGTGTTGCGGGACTCCGGTTCCAGGATCAGGGCAGACTTTGGAACTCCCATACTTTGTATCAATTCTGCCATATCCAAAGCTTCGGCTTGACCGCCGCCTTGCCAATCAACACGTCCCCCTGTCAGAATCATTTTGGGGGTTTTGCCCTCTCGATACAGTTTGGCCGCATATAAAAGGCGATCTCCTTCTTCAGATACCTCCACCCAAGGTCGAGGGGAATGAGCGGAACGGGTACATCCGCCTAAAACAATAATGACGTCTGCAGGTGGACTCCCCTGTAAGGGCGGATATTGTCCCTCTAATAAACCCACTAATCCATACCCCACCCAATGGTTCGCACTCATAAACAGTACCCCTAAGGCCAGACCCACCGACAGGGCAGCCGCTTTAGGCCGTTTCCAAAAGGTTGCGATCGCAAACCCTAGCAGTAAGCTGGTCAACCCTAAAGGATAGATCAACAAAGGTAGTAGCTTGGAGAAAAACAGAAACATACTATTCAGGAACTAGTTGATTCTGCAAGGTGGGTATAGGATTCACCTCTATCACCTCTGAATTGGGACCACTGGTCTTCCCTGGTACTCGAAAATGGCGATACCAGACACCTGGATCAAAAGTCACAGATTTTGGCTTCTCCGTATCAGGCTTAGAGGGAACCTCGTCAGATTTAGAGACCGCTTGCTCACCACCAACGACCTCGCTAGCAGTTAGTTTCTCCTCTTTAATCGCCGCTGGCTTAGGGATTTCTTTTTTAGGCAAAACCGTCTTCACAGGGGCAATTTTTTTCTCCATTGCTCCAGTAGGTGCCTGTTGTGGGAGGTTGGTTTGATCGATCGCCTTGGGCAGTTCTAAAAGCACCGGAGCAAGAACAGGCTCTGTTGGCGTAGGAGCAAACATTTGTTGCTGCTGCTGTTGCCATCGCTTTCGCAACGAAGAAAAAACAGAAGGTTCAGGTTTTGGAGGCTTAACCACAGGTAAGGTCGATTCGGATTGAGTTTTGCCAGAAATTCCTGCTTGAGCATCTTTTTGGCCTTGACTAGAGGATTGATCTCCTCCCTCATTAGGAGCAGATCGAGGCGGTTGCGGTTGCTCTGGTGTTATTAATGGAGGAGAAGAGAGTTCAGAAGGCTTAACAGCAGGGGTTTCAGGTTTAAATGTCTTGGCTGGGGATAATGGAGATGGTCTTGCCTGAACTAATGCATCAGGAGATTGAGATGGCGTTGTGCTAGCCGGAGCAGAAATAACAGGTTGGCCAGCTTTGTCTTCTACGATTTTTACAGATTTTTTGCCTTTACAGGCTCTTGGTGCTCCAATGGTACTACAGGCAAAGGCTTAGGCTGTTCCAGTTGTCCCTGACTAGGCCGGATCTTATCCCAAAGTTGCCTAGCTTTTGCTTTCAACTGTAAAGACTGATCTTGAGCAGGTGTTTTAGGTGTTTCAATACCTTGTGGAGGTCTAGGATCTGTTACGGATGGGCTAGGGGTTGCCGTTTCTGGCTTGGAGCGATCGACTGGAGCATCCTCTTTGTCAGCCTTGGCTTTGACAGATCCAGAAGATGATTTTAGCTTCTCCTGCATCGTGGGTGCAGATTTTACCACTGGTGGCTTAGTTATCAAGGTTTCAGTAGCCTTAGGCTCCTGATCCTCAAGTTTAGGGGTTGAAGAAGGCATCCGATCCTTAGACGCTGGTGATGGCAATAAAGGTTTTTGGTCTTCTTTAACGGATGGTGCTGCTGTTTTTGACCGAGTTGCTTCGGCTTTTGGTGGACGGGCTTCTATCGTCGGTTTGCTTGAAGAAGCAGGAGTAGGCGCTTGCTTCGACTGAGAAAATTCCGGCTTTTGGGGTTGTGAACGAGATGAATCAGGTTTGACTTTTGGAACTGACTTCTCCTGAGGTTTTGTTGCTTTGGGTGTTTCCACAGACTTAGGTTGAAGAGGCTCTTCAAGGCTCTCGATCTTGTCAAGGTTTTTGGTCTTGATATCCTCTGACTTGGTTGGCGGTACCTTAGATTTAGCAGCAGGAGATTGTGTTGTCAGGGGCTGCGGAGAGATAGGTAAAGCCGGAGCAGGTGCTACTTTGGGTTGTTTTAATGCTGGAGCAGGTGTTACTTGAGGTGTTTGCTTCTCATTTTTTGAGGAACCTTGACAGCGGGTTCCTGTATTTCAGGTGCTGGCGTCGGCAGGGGGGCAGCACTCGGTTGTGGAGGTTCAGCAGATTTGATCGCAGGGGGCTGAGGTCGTTTGTAATTAGGATCAATCATTCCACCAGCCTCTATCGCAGAGAGATCCCCTCGCATTAATCGAGAGAACGGATCTTCTCCCTGTTCACGTAACTCCACAATGCGGATGGTGTCGTTAAAAGCATTATCGATTTTTCGACCTTGCCTATCCATCAATTGCAAACGCACCCAATTCTTACCTGGTTTTAGTCCTTGGATATATAAAGGTTGCCAATCCTCTACGTAAAAACTAGAGCCATTGATAGAGACTAACACTTGCCAGTTTGCTGCCTGATTGTTAGGGGAAGTTGATGCGGGTGAAGGGCTAAGGTAGAAATCAAGTAAGACTGTCTCCGTCCCAAAACTACCTTGAGGTTGACTGTAAGTTAATAAAGGTTGATGGGGAGTGGGTTTGTTTTCTTCTGTTTGGATAAAAATATGAAAGGTCACCTGAGCATAGGCTTCTGGGTTTTTAAAACTTTCGAACCAAGGACGAGCTGCCACGACCCGGATGGTATGGGTTCCTGGTGCTACCTCCTTGAAGACCAAGGGTTGGCTGAGATCATAAACCGCTTGATAGGGTTGATTGTCCAGGAACACATGCAGGTGGGGACCCAATCCTAAGGTTTTGTCTTTAAAGATCGGTAAATCTTTGACTTCAAACCGAACAGAAACCCTGTCATCTTTGATTAATTGGTCTGCGGCAGGACTCAAGATCTTAACCTGAGGTTGATATTGCTCCATCTTGGTTCGCAATTGTTGAATCGTTTCCGGAGGTGAGACTTCAACGACATCAGCAACTTGAGGCAATTTTCGTGAGGGCATCAAAGCGAAGGTCGATGGTTGAAGGATGAGCACGATCCCCAAGGAGAAGCCCAGCAAGATCAGACTTCTTAACCACTGGACCATTACCTGCCGACACTTCATACTCAACCCCTAGAAATACCTAATTAAAGAGACTGTGAAAATCCTTCTCTAGGGGAACTATACCGGAAAAGACTCTCACTAATTGATGAATCAATAAGCTTTACACTGTTCAGCAAACTATGAGAATTGATGAATCAAATCATAATAATTACTTATGTCTAAAAATAGCTTTTCTCTAGGGATAGAGATTTGCTCTGAAAAAGCATTGAACGCAGTCGATGCAAAAATTAAATCTCTTCACCCCTATGACAAACTCCTGAAACTGTTTAATCTAGAGACCTGTATGGATGTTCATCATCGATCACGACCCCCCCTCTAGCTCAGGAGCGTGGATACCAAAATGAATTTTTATGAAATATTTATAATATTCATGACCAAATAAGTGTTTTTACTCACTTCTGATCGGGTAATCCTCCCCCCCCAACGGCACCTTAATTATTGTTAATTACCGTAAAAAGTCCTGTCAGGCTTCTATAATTCACTATTGAGAACTCCAATACCAGATAGCTTTTCACTGCTACATCAGCACTCTGTCATCTAGAGAGATTTGTCTGTTGCTAGCGAAATGTAAACCTAAGGTGGGGGTTTTATTAAAAGGACTTCTTTTATCAAAGTCTTTGCTCTTGAGGCGGTTTTGCTGATTTATATGTGTTTTTGCATAGCAGCAGCGCCATTCTCTAGGAGTGACACCGTTATCTGGTGAGGAGTATCCTCATTCCTTGCTTGTCCAAAGAGAGGAGAGTCTCAATGACAACTAGCCCAGGTGGGCCAGAGACAAAAGGCAGAACAGCGACAGTCGATGTAAACCCGGTTCGTGCTTCTTTAGAGGTGGCAGGTCAGCCAGGCCATTTCGATCGCGCCCTGTCTAAAGGTCCCCAAACCACAACTTGGATTTGGAACCTTCATGCTCTTGCTCATGATTTTGATACACAAACTAACGATCTCGAAGAGATATCCCGCAAGATTTTTAGTGCCCATTTTGGTCACTTAGCCATCGTCTTTGTATGGATCAGCGGGATGATCTTCCATGCTGCTCGTTTCTCTAACTACTACGCTTGGTTGGCTGATCCTTTAGGAAATAAGCCTAGCGCCCATGTAGTTTGGCCTATCGTTGGCCAAGATATTTTAAATGCAGATGTAGGTAACGGTTTCCACGGAATCCAAATTACCTCTGGCCTTTTTCATATATTGCGCGGAGCTGGTATGACAGCTCCAATCGAACTTTACTCCACATCCATTGGTGCCCTTGTGGCGGCTGCAGTAACGATGTATGCCGGCTATTTTCACTACCACAAGAAAGCGCCGAAGTTGGAGTGGTTCCAAAATGCCGAAGCGACGATTGGTGGACATCTCATCAACTTGCTTGGCTTGGGAAACTTAGCCTGGACAGGTCACCTCATCCATGTTTCTTTGCCCATTAACAAGATGCTGGATTCTGGCATGGCTCCTGCAGATATTCCTATTCCCCATGAATATCTGTTGGATAAAGCCTTCATGGCCAACATGTATCCTAGCTTTGCTCAAGGTTTAGCGCCCTTCTTTACCCTGAATTGGGGAGTCTACTCTGATTTCCTCACCTTCAAAGGTGGACTTGATCCAACCACAGGTGGGTTGTGGATGACGGATATTGCCCATCACCACTTGGCCTTAGCTGTGATGTATATCATTGCGGGTCATATGTACCGAACAAATTGGGGCATCGGTCATCACATGAAGGAAATCATGGAGGCTCATAAAGGTCCTTTCACAGGGGAAGGTCACAAGGGTCTGTATGAAGTGCTAACGACTTCTTGGCATGCACAGTTAGCGATAAACCTTGCTTGCTGGGGATCCTTTAGCATCGTTTGTGCTCATCATATGTATGCAATGCCTCCCTATCCCTATTTGGCAACAGATTATGCAACTCAGTTGAATCTGTTTGTCCATCATATGTGGCTAGGTGGTTTTTATATCGTTGGTGGAGCAGCCCACGCAGCTATCTTCATGGTTCGAGATTACGATCCCGCCATGAACCAAAACAATGTCCTAGATCGGATGCTTCGGCACCGAGATACGATCATTTCTCATCTCAACTGGGTCTGCCTGTTCTTAGGATTTCATTCCTTTGATCTGTACATCCACAATGATGAAATGCGTTCCTTGGGTCGCCCGCAAGACATGTTCTCTGATACAGCGATTCAGCTACAGCCTATCTTTGCTCAATGGGTTCAAAACCTGCAAGCAAACGTGGCTGGAACGATTCGAGCTCCTTTAGCAGAAAGTGCAACGAGTTTGGTCTGGGGTGGTGATCCGTTGATCGTGGGTGGAAAAGTGGCTATGGCTCACGTTCCTCTCGGAACCGCGGACTTCATGATTCACCATATCCATGCATTCCAGATTCATGTGACGGTACTCATCCTGCTCAAGGGCGTTCTGTATGCTCGTAGTTCTCGTCTGATTCCAGACAAAGCCAACCTAGGCTTTAGATTCCCTTGTGATGGACCTGGTCGAGGCGGCACTTGCCAATCTTCGGGTTGGGATCATGTTTTCCTCGGTCTGTTCTGGATGTATAACTGCATTTCAATTGTCAACTTCCACTTCTTCTGGAAGATGCAATCGGATGTCTGGGGAACTGCTAATGCGGATGGTGGAATTTCCTACATCACCGCTGGTAACTGGGCACAATCCTCAATCACTATTAATGGCTGGTTGCGAGACTTCTTGTGGGCGCAATCTGTGCAAGTGATTAACTCCTATGGCTCTGCTCTATCTGCTTATGGAATCATGTTCCTAGCGGCTCACTTCCTTTGGGCCTTTAGTCTCATGTTCTTGTTCAGTGGTCGTGGCTATTGGCAAGAGCTGATCGAATCTATCGTTTGGGCTCACAGAAAGTTAAAGATTGCCCCAGCTATTCAGCCTCGCGCCATGAGTATTACTCAAGGTCGTGCTGTTGGGCTTGGCCATTACCTCTTAGGTGGAATTGTGACCTCTTGGGCATTCTATCTAGCTCGAATACTTGCGTTAGGATAGGCAGGGAGGACTCTAATACTTATGGCAACTAAATTTCCTAGTTTTAGCCAAGACCTTGCCCAAGATCCGACAACTCGTCGTATCTGGTATGGAATTGCCACGGCGCATGATTTTGAAACCCATGACGGGATGACAGAGGAAAATCTTTATCAAAAGATTTTTGCAACTCATTTTGGCCATCTTGCCATCATCTTTTTGTGGACATCGGGTCCGCTTTTCCATGTCGCTTGGCAAGGAAACTTTGAACAATGGATTAAAGATCCATTGACAACTCGTCCCATCGCCCATGCGATTTGGGATCCTCATTTGGGTAAATCAGCAACAGAGGCTTTTACACAAGCGGGTGCATCTGGCCCTGTAGACCTCTGCTATTCAGGTGTTTACCACTGGTGGTACACCATTGGTATGCGCACCAATGGTGATTTATACGTTGGTGCTGTGTTCTTGATGGTACTCGCAGCCATTATGCTCTTTGCAGGCTGGCTGCATCTTCAACCTAAATTCCGACCCAGCTTAGCCTGGTTCAGAGATGCTGAATCCCAAATGAACCATCACTTAGCGGTTCTGTTTGGTGCAAGCTCTTTAGGTTGGGCTGGGCACTTGATTCACGTTGCTATCCCTGAAGCTCGGGGACAGCATGTTGGTTGGGACAACTTCTTGTCAACCATGCCTCACCCTGCTGGTTTAGCCCCCTTCTTTACGGGTCGATGGGCAGTATATGCCCAAAACCCTGATACGGCTGGCCATATTTTTGGTACCAGTGAAGGGGCAGGAACAGCTATCCTCACCTTTATGGGAGGTTTTCATCCGCAAACTCAAGCATTGTGGTTGACGGATATTGCCCATCACCACTTGGGAATTGCCGTTCTTTATATTGTTGCAGGCCACATGTACCGGACTCAGTTTGGTATTGGCCACAGCATGAAAGAGATTATGGATGCTCATAAAGATCCATGGTACGGTGCAACTTTGCAAGGGCTTTATGACACCTATAATGAATCTCTCCACTTTCAGTTAGCCTTCCATTTGGCTGCTTTAGGGGTGATCACTGAGGTGGTGGCACAGCACATGTACTCGTTGCCGTCTTATGCCTTTATTTCACAGGACTACGCAACGCAGGCTGCTCTGTATACCCACCATCAATACATTGGTGGCATCCTGGCGATAGGAGCTTATGCCCACGGTGGTATTTTCTTTGTCCGGGACTACGATCCAGAACGCAATAAAGGGAATGCTTTATCTAGGCTCTTAGAACACAAGGAAGCCATTATCTCTCACTTGTCTTGGGTATCTATGTTCTTGGGTTTCCATACCTTAGACTTATATGTCCATAACGATGTAGTGGTAGCGTTTGGGACACCTGAAAAACAAATCCTGCCTGAACCCATCTTCGCAGAGTGGAACCAAGCTTTGCATGGCAAATTACTGTTGGGCTTTCAAGGACTTTTGTCTGACCCCAATAGTATTGCTTCTACAGCTTGGCCTAATTATGGAGATGTGTGGCTACCGGGTTGGCTAGATGCTGTGAATGGTTCTCAAACGCCATTCCTGAATATCGGCCCTGGTGACTTTTTGGTTCATCATGCCATTGCCTTTAGTATCCATGTCACCGTCTTAATTTGTGTTAAGGGTTGCTTGGATGCTCGTGGCTCTAAATTGATGCCGGACAAAAAGGACTTTGGCTATAGCTTCCCTTGCGATGGTCCAGGTCGAGGCGGTACTTGTGACATTTCTGCTTGGGACTCTTTCTATCTAGCAACGTTCTGGATGCTCAATACTATTGGTTGGGTAACCTTCTACTTTAACTGGAAGCAGTTAAGTATTTGGTCTGGAAACTTAGCTCAGTTTAATAATGACTCAACGTACATAATGGGGTGGCTTCGAGATTATCTCTGGGGTTATTCTGCTCAATTGATTAATGGTTATACACCTTTTGGGGTGAATAGCTTGTCACCTTGGGCATGGATATTCCTCTTAGGCCACTTTATTTGGGCGATTGGTTTCTTGTTCTTAATCTCTTGGAGAGGTTATTGGCAAGAACTGATTGAGACCTTAGTGTGGGCTCATCAACGAACTCCCCTTGCCAATTTGGTGATGTGGAAGGACAAGCCTGTTGCACTATCTATCGTTCAAGGCCGCTTAGTTGGGTTAATCCACTTTGCGTTAGGTTACGTTGTTACTTATGGCGCTTTTGTGATTGGTGCGACTGCTCCACTCAGTTAAAGTTCTATTAGTCTAGAATGTTCGATAAATAGCTTAAGCCCTCTGAATCCTAGGATTCGGAGGGCTTCCATCATTTGTCCTGCTGGATAAGCGTTTCAAGATTGAGGGTGGAGTAATACCACTTTATTCCCAAAATCTGGATTGGGTGCGGCTGCTGGCGACAAGCACAGGAATTTCTCGTTAGAATAGGATTAAAGGTTACAAAATATTAAGCAGTAGGATTGTGTACATCAAATTTCCCATGTTTGGTAAGGTCAAGAAGCCCAAAGTATGGGTTGTGGGACTTGTGGGTACGCTTGTTCTTTTGGGGGCAATGGGTGCTCGATTCTGGATCAGCCAAGGTGCAAATAAGCTTAGCTTAGAGGAGTTGACGGTCAAGGTTCAGTCTAAGGATGTCACCCTGAGAATTTCGGCGAGCGGTACGATTACCCCTGTGAAGAGTGTGAATTTGAGTCCTAAGCAGGCGGGGGTGTTGGTTAAATTGTTGGTGGAACAGGGCGATCGCGTCCAACAGGGTCAAGTGATTGCTCGCATGGATACCCGCGACTTAGAGGGACAATTGATGCAAACGAATGCGGCGGTTGCTCAGGCCAAGGCTCGATTAGCCGAACTGCAGGCGGGAAGCCGATCAGAAGAGATTCAGCAAGCTCAGGCTCGGGTGCTACGAGCCGAAGCTCAACTGGCTCAAATTGCCGGCGGTAGCCAACTCGAAACCATTGCCCAAGTGGACAGTCAAGTGGAGTCTGCCCAGGCTCGGCTCACCTTAGCCAATGCCCGCTTGAAAAGTTTTGAGCAACTGTTGAAGGTGGGTGCAGAAACCCGCGATCGCCGAGATGAAGCCAAAGCAGAAGCTGAGACCGCTCGTGCTAATTTGGCTGAAGCCCAGAAACGTCTGCGCATTCTCAAGCAAGGCTCTCAACCAGCGGAGGTTCTCAGGGCTAAGGCTGATGTGGCCGAGGCGCGGCAAGCCTATCAACTCCTGAAGAAGGGGAGTCGGGCGGAAGTGATTCTGCAAGCCAAGGCTGCCGTGGTTGAGGCTGAAGGCCGCCAACGGGTGGTCATGACTCAGATTGCAGATACTATTATCCGTGCGCCTTTTGCAGGTACGATTACGCAAAAATATGCCACGGAGGGAGCCTTTGTGACGCCGACTACTTCGGCATCGACAACATCTTCGGCAACGTCTACATCCATTGTCGCCCTCGCTCGTGAGCTAGAAGTGTTGGCGATTGTGCCGGAAGTGGATATTGGTCGGATCCGTCCGGGGCAAACCGTAGAGATTCAAGCCGATGCCTATCCTGACCAGGTATTCAAAGGACGGGTGCGTTTGGTTTCCCCAGAAGCGATTGAAGAGCAAAATGTCACTTCATTTCAGGTAAAGGTGGCGATTACGTCGGGTCAGGACAAATTGCGCTCCGGTATGAATACGGACCTTACCTTCTTAGGGGGTACAGTCAAAAACAGTATGGTCTTGCCGACGGGGGCGATCGCAACTCAGAAAGGTCAGACTGGCGTTTATATTCCCGATGAAAAAGATCGCCCAGAGTTTCGAGCGATCACGATTGGCACCTCCCTCGAAAACCAAACCCAAGTTCTAGAGGGCGTCACCCCCGGCCAACGCGTCTTCATCAAATTCCCAGAAGGCGAAAAACCCCAGGATGTGCAAGAGGAAGAGTAACGGTGGATATTCTAGAAAGTGTAAAAATGGCCTCTGCCACCCTCATGGCTAATCGCTTGCGCAGTAGTTTAACGATGCTGGGCATGATTATTGGCAATGCCTCTGTAATCGCCATGATTGCGGTGGGTCAAGGGGCACAAAAGTATGCATCAGGGCAATTTGAGTCGTTAGGACCCAATGTACTGTTCATTGTGCCAGGGACTGATCGAGCGCGTAGACAAACCTTTGAGGTGCCCAAGACCCTGGTATTAAAAGATGCAGAGGCCATTGCCGCCGCAGTGCCCTCCGTAAGGGCGGTTGCGCCCCAAATCCAAAGTCAACTGACGGCTCTTTATCGGGGCAACAATACCAATGTCCTGGTGATGGGTACTAGTGAAATGTATCCCATTGTCCGCAATCATGATGTGGCTAAAGGGCGTTTCCTGAGTAAGCAGGATATCCAACGGGGCAATCTGGTGGCGGTTTTAGGATCAGAGCTAGCCAACCGCTTGCTGGGGTCTAAGGATCCGGTTGGCCAAAGAATCCGCATCAAAAATCTCAACTTTGAAGTGATTGGCTTAATGGAGGAAAAGGGATCTTTCCTCGGCAGTAGCCAGGATGATGTCATTTTTATCCCGATTTCGACAATGGCCAGTCGGGTGGTCGGGTCTACCTCGCCCTATGGCATAGAACTGACGTTTATTTCTGTCTCCGCCAAAGATGAGGCCAGTATCCCCGCTGTGGAATTCCAAATTCGGAATCTACTTCGGTTACGCCACAGAATTATTGATGAAGATGACTTTACGGTGCGGACTCAAAAACAGGCTTTAGAGATTATCGGCAACGTGAGTGGGGCATTAACGGTGATGTTGGCGGCCATTGCCAGCATTTCTTTGCTGGTGGGCGGAATTGGGATCATGAATATTATGTTGGTCTCTGTAACCGAGCGAATTCAAGAAATTGGACTGCGTAAAGCGATTGGGGCATCCCAGTCCGATATTTTGGTGCAATTTATGATTGAGGCGATTATTCTCTCCGCCGTCGGTGGCATGATTGGGACGTTTGTAGGTGTGGGTGGGACGTTGCTTGTGGGCTGGCTAACACCTTTGGAAACCGGGATCTCAATACCAGCCGTTATGTTGGCCGTGGGTGTCTCCGGGGGGATTGGTCTCTTCTTTGGTGTTGTCCCTGCCCGACGTGCCGCCCAACTCGATCCCATTGTTGCCCTCAGGAGTGCCTAGGGAGGAAAATGACATCAACACCAAACGTTTTGATTTCCCCAGCCGATCCAGGGGCAAACTCACTCCAGCCGATTATTTGCCTAGAGCAAATTTCTAAGATTTATGGTGCAGGCGAAACCGAAGTTCGCGCCCTTGATGGGGTGGATTTAATCATTAACGCCAGTGAATACTGTTCAATCATGGGGGCATCGGGTTCGGGTAAATCCACCATGATGAATATGATTGGCTGCCTAGATCGACCCACTACGGGTCGATATTATCTAGATGGGGTGGATGTGGCCCAATTGAGTGATCCAGAGTTGGCTCATGTCCGTAATCGTAAAATTGGTTTTGTTTTTCAGCAGTTTCATCTGCTGTCTCAAATTAGCGCCCTAGAGAATGTGATGCTGCCGATGGTCTATGCCAATGTACCAACTCTGGAGCGGCGACAACGGGCTATAGCTGCTCTAGAACGGGTGGGTTTAGGCGATCGCATTCACAATCGACCCACTCAACTCTCCGGTGGACAGCAGCAACGGGTTGCGATCGCGCGTGCGATCGTCAATCAACCGATTTTACTCCTTGCTGATGAACCCACAGGAGCCTTAGATACCAAAACGACCCAAGAAATCCTGGATATCTTCTCAGCCTTGAACGCCAGTGGGATGACGGTAGTCATGGTCACCCATGAACCAGAAGTGGCCCGTACTACTCAGCGAGTTGTTTGGTTCCGCGATGGTCAAGTCGTTCACGCCTATCTCGATCCAGACGAACTCCAAGCCAAAGTATTTTGAGCCGAACTCTAAACAGGGACGGATGGTTGAGTTGGAAGTTTTTGGAGTTGAACTTGTTCAGCAAGGAGCAATTCTATAGCTTGACTATTCAGGGGTCGGGAAAATAAATAACCTTGAGCAAACTCACAGCCAAGATCCTGTAAATACTGCTGTTGAGTCTCGGTTTCCACCCCTTCTGCTACAACTTTCATTTTTAAGCTGTGGGCCAAGGCGATGATAGTGCGGACAATCTCCAAACCATTCTCTTGATCCATGCGTGCAACGAAAGAATAGTCAATTTTTAAGATGTCTAAGGGAAAGGCATAGAGATAGCTAAGGGAGGAATAGCCTGTGCCAAAATCATCAATGGCCAGTTGCAGCCCCAGCCCTTTGAGGGTATCCAGTTGCTCAGCAATGTTGGGGGCATTACTCAAAATCGCCCCTTCCGTGATCTCCAGCTTTAAGTTGTGAGGCTGCATCCCAGTTTCACGGATGATGGCAGTGACCGTCTCACAGAACGTCGGTTGTAAAAACTGCTGGGCTGAGATATTCACATTAATCGTCAAATCGCAGGTGTGAGGATAGGACGTTAGCCATTGGGTCATTTGCTGACAGGCTGTGGTGATTACCCACCAGTCGATCGCAACCATCAGACCTGCATCTTCGGCAATGGGGATAAATTCAGCAGGAGGGACGAGACCTCTTTGCGGGTGGTGCCAACGTAATAAAGCTTCAAACCCGACAATCTGCTGATTGCTCAGATCAACAATGGGCTGGTAGACCAGTTTTAACTCATCATTTTTGATCGCCCGTTGTAAATCTGTTTCTATCTGCAGTTGGGTATTGACTTGAGTTCGCATCCCCGCACAAAACACTTCAAAGCAATTTTTCCCCCGTTTTTTGGCGTGATACATGGCTGTATCTGCATCTTGCAGGAGTTCTTCTGGAGCGTGATGGTTCTGGCTAGAAACAGCAATACCAATACTGGCGCTGGTATAGACCTCATGGCGATCTAAGGCGACAGTTGTTTGCAGTGTACTGAGGATTCTCTGCGCAATTTGCATGGCTTCATCTACGTTCTCAACCACTGGCAGAAGAATGGCAAATTCATCTCCACCAAAGCGGGCTACCGTATCGTCTTTCCGTAAGCAACGCTGCAAGCGCTGAGCTACTTGAATGAGGAGCTGGTCGCCTAGAGTATGGCCGAGGCTGTCGTTAATAAGCTTAAATCGATCTAGGTCCAAAAAAAGGACGGCAAATAGGTGATTTTTGTGGTGCTCACAGATTTGGGAGGCTTGAGTCAATCGATCCATAAACAGGACGCGATTGGGTAACTGCGTCATTTCATCATGCAGGGTTTGGTATTCAAGTTGGGCGCGGGTGGCGTGGTAAGCAGTGACGTCCGTCTGAGAACCTGCAATCCGAAAAGGATGGTTTTGATCGTTACGCAGGGCTAGCCCCCGACATCTAAACCATAAATACTGATTATTTTTGTTAAGAATGCGATATTCACATTCAAATTGAGGATTTTCCCCTGCTAAGTGCTTTGTGAGTGCTGCGTTCACGCGCGCTTGGTCTTGCAGGTGAATCCGATTAAACCATTCGTCTGGGCTGTCACTCATTTCTGAGGGGGCATAACCTAGCATGTCCTTCCATCGGTCTGAATAATAAATGGTATTGGTGTTGAGATCCCAATCCCATAACCCATCATTGGCACCTCTTGCTGCTGCTGCATAACGGGCTTCACTTAAGCGGAGCTGCTGCTCTGTTTTTCGGTGCAGGCTAATATCAATGACGTAGCTACGAATCAACCCACTTTGCAAGAGGCAGTAGATGGCTTGTTCATAAACACAACTGCCTATCTCGATTTCCCTGACAACATACTCTGTTTGTTCCTGTAAAAGTTGGTCGTACAAACCGTCCGTCAAAGGGTGATGGGTGGCAGTTTTCAGCTCAGGAAATTGAGCAGCGGCTGCCGGATTAATATAACTAATTTTGCCGTCAAGATCCGTTTCGATGATCGGTAGAGGGGTTAATTCTGGAAAAGATGATAACCGCATTATCGCTGCATCGTTGGGATTGGCTGTAACTTCTGAAAGCCCGTGGTGGGTGGAGCCATTACCATTGAGTGTTTCTTGATGAAAAAGGGTCGATCCTGGTTTTAAATGTTGTTTGGGTAAAGGAATGGGGAGGGTCAAGATCTGCTGATGCGCAAAAATGTGATGAGTAGAAATTTTAGGGTCGCTCAAGTTATCAGTAGAAAAATAAGTTGCACGGATATTTTCGCCAAAAGAGATGACGTCATGGTCTTTTAAATCATGAACGGAACATTGTTTTTTGTTTACCCATAAGCCATTGTGGCTGCGCTTGCCGTTGAGATCCCCATCCACAAGGCGAAAAGAGTGGCCTTTGGTGTTGACATCGCAGATGCGTAACAAAAAGGCATGGTGTCGAGAAACCGTGGGATGGTCAAGGACGATCGCATTGGCTGGGTGACGACCAATGGTATAGGTGGCTTCTTCCAAGGAAAGGAGTTGTTTTTTCCCTTCTAGCTCAATGGCAAGGATCTGGTAGGTCTGCTCCTGGGCACGAGGAAAGGCTGGCGTCGCGTTGAGCTGTGTGGTCGCTGGGTAGGCTTTATGGGTGGAGGCTAGGGTGTATTCTTCTTCAGGCAGATGGGGAGAGTGAAGCATATGGCGTGTCGTTTCCCTGTTGGACTTGGCAATGGGGGGTGCCAGTGTTTGCACCGAATGTCCAGGCTGAGTTCCTCGTTAGTATGCCCATGCTGATCCAGGATTGGTGCAAAGCCAGGGTTGATCTTTGAGGGGTTACCAAGTCTTTGCACTATTGATAAACAATCTTGAAGAGTGGGGGGAATTCACGACATCGGCTCTACACTCAACACAGGAATGCGAATACTACCATAGGAAGTAAGGCTTCATTGAGACAACTGTTATGCAGCAAAGTTCAAACGCAAACTGGCAGGTGGGTGCTATCTTTGGCATTCCCCTTTATGTTGACTCATCTTGGTTCTTGATTTTGGCTTTGGTAACGTTTGCAAATGGGGTGTCTTGGCAACAACTGTATCCCAATTGGATCACGGGGACGCCTTGGCTGGTGGGATTTGCGATGGCGTTACTCCTGTTTGTCTCTGTTGTACTCCATGAGTTGGGCCATAGTTTGGTGGCTCGTTCGCAAGGGATCAAAGTGAATTCGATCACGCTATTTCTGTTTGGAGGGATTGCGTCGATTGAAGAAGAGGCCAAGACGCCTGAGCATGCCTTTCAAGTTGCGATCTCAGGTCCTGCTGTAAGCCTCAGTATTTTCCTGCTCCTCAGCCTGGTGGCTGAATTCACGGCTACTGAGAGTCCATTGCAAGTGTTGTTGCAGAGTTTGGGGGAGATCAATCTAGTCTTGGCGGTCTTTAATTTGATCCCAGGATTGCCCCTTGATGGCGGCCAGATCTTGAAAGCATTGGTCTGGAAAGTCACAGGCAATCGCTTGCAAGGGGTGCGTTGGGCGGCTCGTGTCGGCCAAGCCCTAGGCTGGATAGCCGTCACCTTGGGTCTAGCGTTTACGTTCTTGCTAGGGGAAATTAGTGGATTATGGGTCACCATGCTGGGTTGGTTTGGCTTGCGGAATGCCTATATCTATGAGCGCTATACCCAACTGCAAGAAGCCCTTTTGCAGTTAAAAGCTCAAGATGCCATGAGCCGAGATTTTCGGGTCGTGGATGCCAATAAGTCTCTGCGGCAATTTACGGAGCACTATCTTCTAGACACGATGCGCCGCTCGGCCTATTTTGCAGCAGCGGAAGGCCGATATCGCGGCCTGGTTGATCTAGAGGGTCTCAATACCATTGAGCGCAGTCAATGGGAGATCCAACCCGTACAAATCGTCGTCCGCTCCTTGCAGCAAATTCCCACGGTTCGCCAAGATACTCCGATGACGGAGGTGATAGAGCGACTAGAGTCAGAGCATTTACCCTTGATCACCGTCTTGTCGCCGGCAGATGCCGTAGCCGGGATTATTGATCGTGGCGATGCGGTTAAAGCCTTGGCCCATAAGCTGCATCTCCCCATCTCCGAAGAAGATATTCGCCGCATTAAAGAAGAAGGCAGTTATCCGAGTTCTCTGCAACTGCCTGCGATCGCCCGCACCGTGATGGCGGATGTAATTACCTCTCAATCCTCTTCCCCAAAGGTTTCTAGAGTTAATTCAGAACCGTAAAATCTGTCCTCCTCAAGTCTCCCTAGTAGTCAGTCAATCTTAAATTGATGAGTGGAGAATGGGTTTAGGGTTATTTTTTGATGGGTTGAAAACCCATCAAAAAATTCTTGACAGAACACTAGACTATACTGAAAACAGTCCTGCCAGAGAGTGCTGCAATGGTTCGTCTGGATGCCAACCCATCCCAATCGATCAGCGAGGATACTCCTAACGAGATTAAGCTGCCGACTAATTTATATAGTGATGAACCACCCTTGGAAACAGATTTTCACCGTGAACAAATTGATCTGTTGATCCGGTTGCTCAAGTATTGGTGGTCTGACCGCCCAGACTTTTATATCTCTGGCAATTTAACGGTTTATTACAACGAACAGCAGCTTAAAAAACGGGATTTTCGAGGACCCGATATTTTTGTGGTGCTGGGTGCCGAAAAGAGAAATCGCCGCAGTTGGGCCATCTGGGAAGAAGGGGGTAAATACCCCAATATCGTGATTGAACTCCTCTCTAGCTCCACGGCAAAGGTAGATCAAGGTGCCAAGAAGACCCTTTACCAGGACGTATGGCGTGTGCCGGATTACTTTTGGTTTCATCCAGAGACGATGGAATTCGCAGGATTTCATTTAGTCAATGGACGATATGAAGCAATCATCCCTACAGATAAGGGTTGGCTATGGAGTGAACAGCTCGGTTTATACCTGGGTATCCATGAGCAGCAGTTACGTTGGTTGAGTGCGGATGGAGATCTGATACCCTTGCCAGAAGAGCAAGAACGACAAGCTAAAGAGCAAGCACAGCAGCGCGCTGAACAAGCACAAAAACAACAAGAACGACTGGCAGCGTTTTTAAGATCGCAAGGCATTGACCCCGATCAACTGCCCGAATAGACCTGCGATCGCAACCTCCTAAAACTTTAAGATGCGTAGATTCAACCCTGGACGGGGCTTGCTGCTTCTCAAACAGCCTCTCATTGAGCAAAGGCTTGCACCTCTCGCCATTCTTGGGGGCAGAGGGGTTGGCGATCCATCTCAATGGCGAAACAGGATTGGATCGCTTGAATGAGATGGGCTGTGATCACTGACTCTGGCAATTGGGCAATGAATGGCAGTTCTTCAGCCTCAGCACAGTGCTGCACACCAAATACCTGTTTTACCAAATCCTGACAGGGGCGCAGCCGCATTGAGCCATGTTGCAAAACGGTATTTCCTTGCCAAACTTGGGCGCTGCCAACCAGTTTAAACCCGTTCCTCAAGACTAGATCAGCATTCGTAGCGGTGCCAAAGCAATTAGGATTGTGGGTATCGCTGCGACAAGCATTGCCAAGTTGCAGAGCAATCCCCAAAGTTTGCCAACCCTGGATTAAAAATTGACAGAGGGATTGATAGGCTTGACGACGATGGGTGCTGGGAGATGAGAGTGCGATCGCATAACATAAATCTCCCGCATGTAAAACAGCCCGCCCGCCCGTAGGCCGCCGCACCAGATCCACAGGTTGCCCTTGCCAGGTTAAGTCTTGCCAATGATTAGGCCAATGCCGCTGATTTTTGCCTAAAGAGATAGCCGCAGGGGTCCAGGTATAAAAACGCAGCGTCGGTGGCATCAATCCCCGGCAGCATTGCGCAAACAGCCAACGGTCAATCGCCATTTGCATTGAGCCTGAAGCATCAAGAACCGGAATGAGTCGCCAGTTCAAGGTTTAAACCGTAGCGGTGGGAAACTCTGTTTGTAACCCTTCATCGTGATCATCTGCGATCGTGGCCACCAAGGTAATCAAGTGAGAAATTTCACCGGGTGACAAGTCAGCCACCGATCGACTGGTAACCGCCACCACCTGCTGATTAAACATACTGAAATGGGCTTCGAAGGTACTTAGCCAGTTCAACTCCAGCAATTTACGCATGAGGTTAGTCTCATTCTGCACAGGCAATGCCAAGACGGGTGACCAGACCGTGAACGTGTCATCTTCTGAGCTACCCGTCAACTGAATGTAAACATCAACCGAGCCGTACTTGAACTTCCAGATGTGACCCTCCTCAGTGGAATTAACCAAAATATTATTGTGTTGATCAAGACTAGAGATGACGGTGGCAATGACATCTGTATAGTTAAGGCTTTCATCTTCGTTGGACATAGCAGGGGCGGTCTCAGTTTTATAGCTCATCATAAACAACTCATATGAGGTTCACCATGCAAAATCATACCCTTTGTGGGCAGTCATGATGGGTCTCATGTATCGTTTGAGAAGTGGGCATTAAATGTTCGACCCATATTCTATCTAAGTGGGGATGGAGCAAATGCATCAAGCCTCCGTCAACATCTCTGTAAGATCATCGTTACGCCTATGGTTTTACAAAATGTTATAGTTTTTTCCCAAGGATCTCTTGTAAGAATCCGGCTGTAAGGAGTTGAACCCATGTCCGTCAGTTTAAAAGAAGCCTTAGACATCGGCACCTACATTGTCACTCAACGCATGAGGGGTCGTAAGCGCTTTCCCTTGGTTCTGATGTTGGAACCGTTGTTTCGGTGTAACTTGGCTTGCTCAGGTTGTGGCAAAATCCAACATCCAGCCGAGGTCTTGCGTCAAAATCTCACCCCAGAGCAATGCTTTGCCGCCGTTGAAGAGTGTGGTGTGCCTGTAGTGTCAATTCCTGGTGGTGAGCCCTTACTCCACCCTCAAATCGATGAGATTGTAGCGGGGTTAGTAGCCCGCCGAAAATTTGTTTACCTCTGTAGTAATGCCATCTTGCTAGAGAAAAATCTACATGAATTCAAGCCCTCACCCTATTTGACCTTTAGTATCCACTTAGATGGATTGAAGGAACAGCATGATCACTGTGTTGATCGCGAGGGCGTATTTGATGTGGCGGTTGCGGCGATCAAAGCTGCCAAGGCCAAAGGATTCCGGGTAACCACCAATACGACCATATTTGATGGAGCTGATCCGAATCAGATGCATGAATTCTTTGACTTTGTTAGTTCTCTGGGGATAGATGGAATGATGATTTCCCCTGGCTATAGCTATGAATGGGCACCTGACCAAGATCGTTTTCTCAAAAGGGAACAAACCCGAACCCTATTTCAGCAAATTCTTGCTCCCTTTAGAGCGGGTCAGAAGAAATGGAATTTTAATCACAATCCCTTATTCCTAGATTTTCTAACGGGAGAGAAGGATTATGAATGTACGCCTTGGGGAATGCCTAGCTATAGCGTTTTGGGTTGGCAGAAACCTTGCTATCTTTTGAATGAAGGCCACTATGAATCCTTTCAAGAGTTGCTAGATAATACCGATTGGGAGCACTATGGACGAGCCAGTGGAAATCCCAAATGTCAAGATTGTATGATGCACTGTGGTTTTGAACCTACGGCTGCTGTTGATGCCCTGCAACCCAATAATATGGGACGGGCTGTTGCTGGTTTATTTTGGTGAGCTGTGTACAATATGGCTGCAAAAGTTGAGATTTATACCTGGGCAACTTGCCCATTTTGTATCCAAGCCAAGCACCTACTTTCTGATAAAGGCGTAGAGTTTGTAGAATATGCTATTGATGGGGATGAAGTTGCCCGTGCTCAAATGGCTGAGCGGGCGCAAGGTCGACGTTCTGTGCCACAAATCTTCATTAATGATCACCCTGTTGGGGGTTGTGATGACCTTTATGCCTTAGAAGGACAAGGTAGACTAGATCCGCTGTTGCAAGCTTAAAGGGTGCTGCGTGAAGCTAGCATTTATTATTGATCCCATTGAAAACTTAGATCCTGGACATGATACCAGCGTCGCTTTGATGGAGGCTGCTCAAGCACAGGATCATGAGGTATGGATTACCCAGTTTGATCAGCTCAGCATCCTTGAGGGTCAAGCTTGGGCAACCCTGACGCCTGTATCCCTCAAGCCTGTTTGCCTTGTCGATGGCGTGTGGGTAGCACCAGCAGATTGGTTTACCCTGGGATCGTCTCAGCTCCAGCCCCTCTCGCAAATGAATGCGGTCTGGATGCGTAAGGATCCGCCTGTGACAGTGACCTATCTCTATGCCACCTATCTTCTAGACTATATTGATCCCCATCTCACCCTGATCATCAACCACCCTCAAGGACTGAGAGCCGCTAACGAGAAAATGTATGCGTTGCAGTTTCAGGATGTGATCCCTGAAACCATCGTCACTCAAAATAAAGCGGTCATTCTCGATTTCGTACACAAAAAAGAAAAGGCTGTTCTTAAACCCTTGGGGGGTAAGGCCGGGGAAGGGATTCTCTTGCTCCAAGCTGAAGATCGCAATCTCAACTCTTTGATCGAAATTAGTACCCATCGCGGCCAAGAGCCTGTAATGGTTCAAATTTATTTACCAGAAGCCCAGCAAGGGGATAAACGCATTATTCTCTTAGACGGTCAGCCTCTGGGGGCGGTTAACCGGGTGCCCAGAGGTCAAGAATTTAGAGGCAACATGGCTACAGGGGGACAAGTCATGCCAGCGTTAATTACAGAGCGAGACCAGGCAATTTGTGCTCAACTAGCCCCAGTCCTTCAGCGAGATGGCTTGATGTTTGTCGGCATTGATGTGATTGGCGGATACTTAACAGAAGTCAATGTCACTAGTCCGACGGGAATCCGTGAAATTGATCGTCTAGACGATACATCTATCGGGGAGCAGGTGATGCATTGGTTGGCAAAGACTCAAAAAGGTTTCTTAAAACACTCAGCATAAATGAATAAACCCACTGTATTGGTAACTGGGGGTGCCGGTTACATTGGATCACACACTGTATTAGCGTTGCAACAAGCAGGCTATGGGGTGATCGTTTTGGATAACCTTGTTTACGGTCATCGAGACATTGTTGATTCCGTATTACAAGTTGAATTGATTGAGGGGGATATTTGCGATCGCACCCTCCTCGACCAAATTTTTGCTCAGCACAACATTACCGCAGTCATACATTTTGCCGCCTATGCCTACGTTGGTGAATCCGTTGAAGACCCGGCCAAATACTATCACAACAATGTCCTGGGTACCCTCACCCTTCTAGAAGCGATGCTAGCAGCCAAAGTATCTACCTTCGTCTTCTCCTCCACCTGCGCCTCCTACGGCAACCCCAACCAAATTCCCATCCCTGAAGAACATCCCCAGGATCCCATTAACCCCTATGGCATGTCGAAGTTCATGGTCGAGAAAATTCTCACTGACTTTGATCAAGCCTATGGCCTGCGCTCCGTACGCTTCCGTTACTTCAACGCCGCTGGTGCTGATCCAGAAGGTCGCCTCGGCGAAGATCACGACCCAGAAACCCATCTCATTCCGCTGGTCCTATTGACCGCTTTAGGCAAAAGAGACACCATCACCATCTTTGGAACCGACTATAAAACCTCAGATGGCACCTGTGTTCGTGACTATATCCACGTTACCGACCTCGCGCAAGCGCATGTTCTAGGTCTAGAATATTTGCTGGCTGGCGGAGAAACGACTGTCTTTAACTTGGGTAATGGAGATGGGTTCTCTGTTCGAGAAGTGATTGAGATGGCCAAAAAAGTGACTGGCTTACCCATTCCAGTCATTGAAGGATATCGACGAGCCGGAGATCCCGCCATCCTCATTGGCAGCGCCGCCAAAGCCCGCAAACTTCTAGATTGGCAACCGCAATATGCCGATCTAGAACTGATTCTGACTCATGCTTGGAAATGGCACCAAAAACGCCATGCCTAGCAGTCCGTCAATTATAAAGTTGACGAGTCAGAAGCTTTATAGCGTTTATTTTTGAGGGTTGAAAACCCTCAAAAAATTCTTGACAGAGCACCAGAGTCATTACCGTTGAGTTTCAACCGTCAACACCTGCGGAGGTGTTGAGTCCGGTGGATAGAGAAAATCAACTTGTACCAGGCGAATATCTTGAGGGGCCAGTTCCATTTCCACCAAAGGGGGAGCTTGTTTACCCCGATGTTGAACTAAATGGACATAGCGAGTTTGTGGCCGACCCTGATCATCTTGATAGCGAGCCCTTACCGTGCCTCTAAAGAAAACCTGCTTAGCAGGTGGCTGGAAAAATTGTAGATTCCCTTGTTTTTGATCATTCTTGAGAGGGGTTTGTAACTTGATCGCCACTTTTTGCCGTTGAGCCGTAGGATTCTGCAACGGTAAGTTCAGACTATATTGAATGCCATAGTTGCCATGGGCAGCATAGGCCGTATCTGGGTAACGAACAACCATCGGTGCACTTTGAATTTGCTGAGTGCCAAGGGTTCCGCGATCAACACTACTCAGAACGTAGGAATAAGCCTTGCCTGCCTCTGGAATTTTGAGGGTGTAGCCCTTGCCGTCATTATCACTCAGTTGAGCCCGCCAAAGCGACCCCTTGGCTACCCCCGCAACCCGACTATAAACGACTGAACCCGGTTGCTTAGGGGGAGTAGGCGTTTTGTCTCGTGGGCCTGCTAACTTGCCCTCTTTCAGCAATTTTTCCCACTCGCTGAGCGTAGGAGTTCTCTCCTCCCCTCTAGTATCAGTTTGAGCAAACATCGCCAGACTGGCAGCATAGATTGAGCCATTACTGCGCAACCTAACGAGGGTAGAGCGCCCGTTAATCGGTGGGTCTAACCCTTTGACAGGAATAGGAACATTTAAAAGCATACGACTCTCACCCCCAGGAATAACAATTTGTGTAGGCAAACTATCTTGACGTTTGCCTCGTAACACATCATCGGTCACTCGGCCTCCTGGCCCTGCAAAAACAGTACCTTTAGGATTCAGCAAATAATCATCTAGCTCAATAAAAGGTGCATCGGGTTGACTCAAATAGCTCGCCCCCTGCAGCACATTCACCGTCACTGCTGCCTTCCCAGAGTTATGTAAAATAATGCCCATATACAGTGTCTTTAAGTCATTGGGTGCTGTTGCTTTGGCAATATGGTGGGCAAAAATATCAAACCGTCCTCCTAGTGGCTGATTGAGATGAGCATCAGGGGTAGCCTTACCCGTAGTCGGAAAAGTAGATAGCAAAATTCCTTCCGTTTGTACAACTTCAGGACTGTTACTATTGAAAACCAACACATTATCTAACTGACCGCTCAGCGGTCTTACCTCTTGGGGTTGTACCACAACTTTTGGTTCGAGAATAGATGAGGATTGAGCAAGAAGAAAGGCAGGGATGAAGGGCAACATAGGTTTAAAGACTCATACTGAAACAGATCGGTTTACATCTATATAAGATTTGGCAAACACTGACGGGTAGATAATGCCTAATAGATTCATGAAATTTCAAAATCAATGACACAACCAACAATCCCGTTGAGTGGGCTACTACACCGACTTTGAGTTTAAAGATACATGAACATGGCTCCATGGTTGCCCTGAGCACAAGGTTTCCCATTCAGCTATTGGGAACTCAATCAAACAACCTGGGAATAGGCTTATTACTAGGGCATTCAACCTAAAACTAACCCATCGTGAAAATTGATATCCAGCTTTTGGCAAAAAATACTTGACATCATTATTCGAGGTTGTTATATTGGTCAAGCGCTCGAAAAGAGGTACGCCTCTAGAAAGCGCTCCGAACCTAGAAAAATCAATAGTTTGAAAGATTTAAGACAATCATCCTCGTCAGAGTCTTGAGTTGAAGAAGATTTGATTTTCTTCATCTGATTGGCTCTAATTTAAACACAATTTCAGTACAAATTCTCACATGGAGAGTTTGATCCTGGCTCAGGATGAACGCTGGCGGTATGCTTAACACATGCAAGTCGAACGGCAGCGCGAGGAGCTTGCTCCTTGGCGGCGAGTGGCGGACGGGTGAGTAACGCGTGAGAATCTACCTTCAGGCCTGGGACAACAGTTGGAAACGACTGCTAATACCGGATGTGCCGTAAGGTGAAAGTTTTTTCGCCTGAAGATGAGCTCGCGTCTGATTAGTTTGTTGGTGGGGTAATGGCCTACCAAGACTTCGATCAGTAGCTGGTCTGAGAGGACGATCAGCCACACTGGGACTGAGACACGGCCCAGACTCCTACGGGAGGCAGCAGTGGGGAATTTTCCGCAATGGGCGAAAGCCTGACGGAGCAATACCGCGTGCGGGAGGAAGGCCTTTGGGTCGTAAACCGCTTTTAACAGGGAAGAAGATCTGACGGTACCTGTTGAATAAGCCTCGGCTAACTCCGTGCCAGCAGCCGCGGTAAGACGGAGGAGGCAAGCGTTATCCGGAATTATTGGGCGTAAAGCGTCCGCAGGTGGCCTTTCAAGTCTGCTGTTAAAGCCCAGGGCTCAACTCTGGATCAGCAGTGGAAACTGAAAAGCTAGAGTACGGTAGGGGTAGAGGGAATTCCCAGTGTAGCGGTGAAATGCGTAGATATTGGGAAGAACACCAGTGGCGAAGGCGCTCTGCTGGGCCGTAACTGACACTCATGGACGAAAGCTAGGGGAGCGAAAGGGATTAGATACCCCTGTAGTCCTAGCTGTAAACGATGGACACTAGGTGTTGGCCGTATCGACCCGGTCAGTGCCGTAGCCAACGCGTTAAGTGTCCCGCCTGGGGAGTACGCACGCAAGTGTGAAACTCAAAGGAATTGACGGGGGCCCGCACAAGCGGTGGAGTATGTGGTTTAATTCGATGCAACGCGAAGAACCTTACCAGGGCTTGACATGTCGCGAACCCTACGGAAACGTGGGGGTGCCTTCGGGAGCGCGAACACAGGTGGTGCATGGCTGTCGTCAGCTCGTGTCGTGAGATGTTGGGTTAAGTCCCGCAACGAGCGCAACCCACGTCTTTAGTTGCCATCATTTAGTTGGGCACTCTAGAGAGACTGCCGGTGACAAACCGGAGGAAGGTGTGGATGACGTCAAGTCAGCATGCCCCTTACGCCCTGGGCTACACACGTACTACAATGGTTGGGACAAAGAGCTGCCAACTCGCGAGAGTGAGCTAATCTCGTAAACCCAGCCTCAGTTCAGATTGCAGGCTGCAACTCGCCTGCATGAAGGAGGAATCGCTAGTAATCGCAGGTCAGCATACTGCGGTGAATACGTTCCCGGGCCTTGTACACACCGCCCGTCACACCATGGAAGCTGGCCACGCCCGAAGTCGTTACCCCAACCCTTGTGGAGGGGGACGCCGAAGGTAGGGCTGGTGACTGGGGTGAAGTCGTAACAAGGTAGCCGTACCGGAAGGTGTGGCTGGATCACCTCCTTTTAGGGAGACCTACTTGTTAGCAGTTCAACTCACGTAATTGAGACTGCTAAGCAAGTCATCCCAAGGTCGGTCGAGGAGTCTTATCCTTCAAACTATTCTAGGTTTGGTTGAAAGTGCTGAATTTGTTTAAGAAAACATTAGGTTTGATTATCAAGTTTAGTCCTTGATACTACGGGCTATTAGCTCAGGTGGTTAGAGCGCACCCCTGATAAGGGTGAGGTCCCTGGTTCGAGTCCAGGATGGCCCACTCGTTATTTCTTGGGGGTATAGCTCAGTTGGTAGAGCGCCTGCTTTGCAAGCAGGATGTCAGCGGTTCGAGTCCGCTTACCTCCACCAAAGAGATTTTATGAATTGATTAAAGGTTTTGATTCTAGCAAATTATCATGCTATTGCTTGATATTCTGCTGGATTCATATCCGGCTAGAACCTTGAAAACTGCATAGCATTATAAATTCTGTCAGGTAGTTGAGTTGGATATTTTGTATATCTGACTTGCATTACAGACACCAATGAAGATTTTTGTGGTCAAGCTACAAAGAGCTAACGGTGGATACCTAGGCACACAGAGGCGATGAAGGACGTGGTTACCGACGATATGCTTCGGGGAGCTGGAAGCGAGCTTTGATCCGGAGGTTTCCGAATGGGGCAACCCTTTAAACGGCTGGCTGAATCCATAGGCCAGCACGAGCGAACCCAGTGAACTGAAACATCTTAGTAACTGGAGGAAGAGAAAGCAAATGCGATTCCCTTAGTAGCGGCGAGCGAAATGGGAACAGCCTAAACCAAAGGTTTTTACCTTTGGGGTTGTGGGACAGCGATATGGAATCTGGCGGTTAGACGAAGCATTTGAAAGATGCACCAGAGAAGGTGAAAGTCCTGTAGTCCAAAACTTAAAGATACTAGCTGAATCCCGAGTAGCATGGGGCACGTGAAATCCCGTGTGAATCTGCGAAGACCACTTCGTAAGGCTAAATACTCCTGTGTGACCGATAGTGAACCAGTACCGCGAGGGAAAGGTGAAAAGAACCCCGGGAGGGGAGTGAAATAGAATATGAAACCGTTAGCTTACAAGCAATGGAAGGCCGATTTAACGGCTGACCGTGTGCCTGTTGAAGAATGAGCCGGCGACTTATAAGTACTGGCAGGTTAAGACGATAATGTTGAAGCCAAAGGGAAACCGAGTCTGATAAGGGCGATTTATTGTCAGTATTTATAGACCCGAACCTGGGTGATCTAACCATGGCCAGGATGAAGCTTGGGTAACACCAAGTGGAGGTCCGAACCGACTTCTGTTGAAAAAGGAGCGGATGAGCTGTGGTTAGGGGTGAAATGCCAATCGAACCCAGAGCTAGCTGGTTCTCCCCGAAATGTGTTTAGGCGCAGCGGTTGAGATTATAGCCGGGGGGTAAAGCACTGTTTCGGTGCGGGCTGCGAGAGCGGTACCAAATCGAGACAAACTCTGAATACCCGGTGTACACTCAACTAGTGAGACGGTGGGGGATAAGCTTCATCGTCAAGAGGGAAACAGCCCAGATCACCAGCTAAGGCCCCCAAATTGTTACTAAGTGGCAAAGGAGGTGGGAGTGCAAAGACAACCAGGAGGTTTGCCTAGAAGCAGCCATCCTTGAAAGAGTGCGTAATAGCTCACTGGTCAAGCGCTCCTGCGCCGAAAATGAATGGGACTAAGTAACATGCCGAAGCTGTGAACTTGTACTTGTACAAGTGGTAGGGGAGCGTTCTACGCTAGGGTGAAGCATCAGCGTGAGCAGGTGTGGACGAAGTAGAAGTGAGA
>JAAUOM010000153.1 GCA_012034865.1 Acaryochloris sp. CRU_2_0
CCGTGAATAGCACAGAGTAAGGCTCCCCCTAAAATGCCCGCTACCCCCATCATGTGAAAGGGATTGAGCGTTAGATTATGAAAGCCTTGGACAAAGAGTAAAAATCTGAAAATACTGGTAACTCCCCAACTGGGTGCAAAAAACCAACTCGATTGACCCAAAGGATACATCAAAAAGACAGAGACAAAGACGGCAATAGGACCACTAAAGGCCACGGCATTATAGGGACGGACACCCACCAGACGAGCAATTTCAAATTGACGCAGCATGAAGCCAATTAAGCCAAAAATGCCATGCAGTGTCACAAAGTTCCACAATCCCCCCAGTTGGCACCAACGGGTAAAATTACCCTGGGCTTCGGGTCCCCATAGAAATAGTAATGAGTGTCCTATACTATCAGCGGGGGTAGAGACGGCAACCGTTAAAAAATTGCAGCCTTCTAGATAGGAACTTGCCAAACCGTGCGTGTACCAGGAACTCACAAAAGTAGTCCCTGTAAACCATCCGCCAATGGAAAGAAACGCACAGGGAAATAACAATATACCCGACCAGCCAATGAAAACAAAGCGATCTCGCTTGAGCCAATCATCAAGGACATCAAACCATCCTCGTTCTTGCCCCTGTCTAATTGCAATTGTCATAGATAAGCCTCCAAATAAATTAAAAATTTCGTTTAATCCTGTAAGAGCCTAAATTAGGCTTTCTTGCTATTTGCTAACTGCACATATTTGGAATAAAATTCCGAGCAAGATATAGTTCAACTCAGTCAGCTTGACTAAATTGAACTTGCCACAGCAATGCATCCGAGCAACAAGGAAGTTACTCGCAACGGTTTTAGAAACTAATTCTTGGTATGGGTTTCAATGCTGAAGTTGATAAACATATCTCTCCTTTTCTACTTTGTCTGGAGAAATCTGAGCTAACGATATTCCGATAGGTTCGTGTCCTACCACCATGCCATCAGGTTACAGAAAACACCTTTCGGTACTTTACCGACAGCATAAATAAAGAAGCGTAACTTTCACAAAGGAGTGTAGATTTCAATATTGAGGAACTTGTGAAGGTTCAAGGGGATAAAGCGTAAAGCGGGACACTTTAGGACACCGATTGCCTAGCTAAAAGGGCTGTAACATCGGCTTCGTAGATTGAAAGCCCAAATTCTTACTGTACAAGCTGTCCCGCATTAAGTTGATACCCATCAGGCTGACATTCAATCACAATATCCACAGAACGCGGTACGGTAATGATGAATCGTTCAACCCCAATCTCTAATCGGGCAATGGCCTCAACTTCTTGCAACAAGATCTTTTGCTTACACAGACGCTGACAGCAGACATAGAGGGTCTTTTGGACAGGCTCATATCGCAATTGACTCCCTTTCCACCAAGGAAATTGATTGAGCAAATACTCGGTTAACAAATGCAGATAGCTCATCAATTCTCCCCAATCGGCTTATGCTGAGGTGACACGCAACTGCTTACAAGGAATACAGTCCACTTGAATAGCTGTGGCTATCTCACTAGTGTGAACTTCAAGGTGACCTGTGCGAGGCGCATTAAACATCAGATGCTGCTTAGGGAAAACCACCCGCTCAAAATACCAATTCGCAACATTGGCAATACGGACAACCTGTAGCTTAGACGAGTGGTTGGAGTAGCTGCAAACGATGAATTCTAACTGTTGAGGCTCAATTGTCGTTTTCATAAGTGATGGGAAAGCAGCCTTTAGAACTGTGATCTAAAGGCTGACAGGAAGAATAAAATCTCAAAAGAATATTTATATGCTGGCCAGCGGTTTTTATTAGAAAGGGGTAATCCCCTCTCAAGACATCTCAATAAAGGCTAGACGTCATGTTTGATTATGAGAATAATATTAACTTACTTGTACTTTCTTAAAAATTAGTTTTATAATGTTTTTATAATTCACTCTGCCCTCCTCATCCTCAAAGCAATTCAAAGCAGTCGTTTTCTGCCGATTATGGCTGGTGTTGGTAGTGATAAAACCGAATGTTCGGATGGGTTTTCCATAGATATATGAGGCTATCTATAGCTGTGAACTTCTCGCCCATCGACGTTATGCCCACAAGGGACTGATTTACAAGACTTTACTAAATTAGCGGTTGCAAAATAAGAGCAGGACTGTTTGGGGGATCTCAGCAAACAGCTTAAAGGGTTCTTGTCATCCTTTGCGTGATATCTATCTACTGACTGCGACACCCGTAACCTTATGCTGACTAGAACAACAGCACATTCACACAGATTCACCCATCTCCTTTGGCTTTGTTTGCTGCTGCTTGGAGGATTATCGGGGTTATTCGTAGGTCTTTATGAATTTATTCTCTGGCGATGTTGCTTAGATGGGCTGCTGTGTATCCTCTTCCTCCCTACGATAAATTTTTGGTCTTAGATGCTTTAAGCCAAGGCTAACTTGACTCTGCTAATGCCATCTCTCGAATGAGGATTAATCGGCTTCTGATATAGGCTTTTACCGTCTCAGTCTCGGCTACAGTGAGATCCTGCTGTTTACTCAATTGGTCGCTCAACCAATCCGTCAACGCGCGATCACTTAACCCTAATAATTGGCTCTCAGGTGTCCTTTCGACCAGTTTCCAGACATGATTCACGAGAATCGGTTGCATTGACCACCCCTATCCTCCAGATGATGTTGAGAAGGCTGAAAGGAGCGCTATCAAACTCACACAGCTAAAGCGCAGGGGGTATATTGTCTTGATTCAGCAATATCTCGAATCAGCATCATGTGAGAACCAAGATACTTCTCCACTCCCTTTCGCTCCTCTTCCCGCAGACGCAATTGTTGCTCCAATTGTTCAATCAACCCTGTCACCAAACGAGTATCATCCAGTCTCATCAACGAATGGCTGGGCATTTCGTCAATCATTTGCCACAGACGGCGAAGAAGGGGAGGAGAAATCATAGTTCGATACCACAGGCGTTAAGGACTCATAAAATTACTCTATTTAAGACCTTTTTAATTTTTTCTTTAGATTCATACTTTCCCCATCCTACCTTCTGCTTCAAAGACTAATTGCAAAGTACAAACATCTTTACGCGGAGGGATAAAAAACCTCTCAATCACCGCAGGATCAAGAGGCTTCTGTCAGCTCAATATTGCGAAAGCATTAAAGACCCGGTGCCATCACCTCAGCTTGCCGTTGGCTCTGCTGTTCTTGCTGTTTGGGCCGCTGCTCTTGCAGGATGCGGGTCTGTGCAACGCTCACCGTCCGAGCGATCGCTTTTTCAGCAGCCGTCTCACCCTTTTGATCTTGGATCCCCTTGAAGTGTTCAGACTGACCCAGCATCGCCCGCACTTCCTTGGGTGCAATCCCATCCTTGAGGGCATTCTCTGTAGCCAGTTTGATACCCTTCATGTCGTTGGAGACAGTCGCACCATACTTGGACCACAATCCCTCAGCAGCATTATTGGGCACCACTTGTTGAGCTTGGGGCTTCGTCTCCAGTTCAACGCTGGTAGATTGCTGAGCTAGACCCAACGGATTGTGCAGAATGCGGCCTTGTTGGATATTCAGCAAGACTTTATTGCCTTGCTTGATGACTAGATTGCCCCCGAAGGCTGCTGGATCTTGCAATGCCTGCTCAAGGGCATCCTTTTGAGCAGTCGTGATGGAAGTCTTTAACGGATCGGGTGCCCCTTTATTCATCTTGAAGATGTCTACCCCATCCATCTTGATATACAGCCGATCCGTGTTGAGATTGGCTTTGGTCAGGGAATCCACCAGTCTCAAGACAAAATCTTCTGCCTCAATCGAGGATTTGGGGGTGGTGGGCGTAGGTGTCTGTGGAGCGGTATTGTTCTGTGAGTTCTTTGGCTCAAAGACAGGCGCTTTGTGTTCAGAACCCTGCTGTTCAGGTTCCTGATATTTAACCCCTGGTGGCTTGCCATTAGACCCCTCAACTGGCGTTGCATCTGAGGTCATGGTGGTCTTGGATGCCTCAACTCGGGTAGACTCTGAGGCCACTACTGTCTTGGGTGTCTCAACTTGGGTAGACTCTGAGGCTAAGACGGTTTGGGGTGCTTCCTTAAGCGTTTCTTTCTCGTTGTTATTCTGAGTCAATTTCGCAACCTCCTTGTGTACAAATTGTTCTGCTTTGTGGCCCAGATGACGAACTTGCTTAGCGGCACTTACGGCAAACTCAACCGAGCGCTGGATAGCCCGCTGGCCACCTGCGATCATCTCGCCTACCGTCATGCCCCGGATCTTCTGAAAGGCCAGTGTGGTGGAGTTGGCAATCGTGCGACCCAGCATGACAGTAGTGCCCACCGCACCCACAGCATGAGTGGCCATATCCTGACCTGCCAGAATAACCTGACTCATCTGAGAGGACATCCAATTAAAACTGCTTTGGATGCCCAAGGCAGAGGGCAAACCAGAGGCAACAGATTCGCCAAAGCTATTCATCGCTTGAGACGCCAGAGAGTGCATACCTGATTGGAAAGCATCACTTCCCCAGTTGATGGCTGCACTGGCAATGGGGGCAACAAACGGGGCATGGGTGGCCACAGCTCCAACAGCTAAGGGCACACCCACGTTTTGGATCCCACTCTTCACAAAAGAAAGGGGGATCGGGGATATAGCAAAGACAGTATCCTCTGTTGCCTTGGCGGTGTTGTATAGGTCTTTGAAAGCGGACATTTCTCAAGCCCTCGTATGAGGTTTACCCATAGAGGATAGGCAGGGGTGCCACAAGGTCACAAATCCATAGACTGGGATTGCTTTTGAGCTTGTTTCTGAGACTGGTCTTGTTTCTGAGACGGACCCAGTTGAGTTCGGCGGGCTTCGACCTTTTCTCGATTGAGTTCATGTTGTGCCCTCGCAATCACCCGATCCTCATATAGCTTGACTTTTTCTTGTGACTGAGTGCGTTTGGCCACATCCCGGATGGCATTGCCCGCTCTTACGAGTTGCTTAAGTTGGTGACCTTTGAAGCCAAACCTCATGCCGTCCTTGACATTGGCAATGTCATCCGCTCGTGTCTCAAACTTAATGGAGACACGATTGTTGAATTTGATGACTTGATCTCTGAAGATTCTCAGTGTTTGAGCGGATAACTTGGATGCCTTTTCTACCCCTTCTTCGGCCAAATGCATGGCCCGCTCTCCATCTCGCTCTAGGCTCTGGTCTTGGCTATGCATCTTAATCGTCCTCCTGCTCTTCTTGATCAGCGGCTTCTTGGTCTATTTCAGCGGCTTCTCGCTCTATTTCATAAAACTCTGGGTGGGGCAGCAGGTCTATGGCTGTCTCTGCTCTATCCTGCATGGCCACTTGGATGTCGATATCTCCAAAATGCTTGTGATGTTCTTCTTGCAGGCTGGGAAGAATTTTGCTCTCCCATGCCTGCTGACATTGTTCCCTCACCTTGGCTTGTGGGCTATTTTCGTCATAGGGAAGTTGGGTTTTCTCATAAAACATCGGATGGCCATTGGTGCAGGCATCCACGATGATGCACTGCCCTGGCTTTTTCATCGCATCTAATCGGTCTGGGGTAATCAGATCCACTTTCTGGAAGCTGTCATTACGGCTGAGGTTACGATTGGATCCAAACGATTCGTTCTCAGTGGTGGCAATGATGGTTGTTTGCCCTAGACGAGTGGAGACAATCTGGTTGCTCTTGGGGGAGCCTTGGTTCATGTAGATGCGGGTGGGGAGGTTGGCGGCGATGATTTCCCAGCGCTCCTTGCCATACTTGTCGTGCATCTGTTCTTCTTGCTGGTAGAGCATCCAGCAAATAAAGCCATTCTGTCTGCCCAGTGCTGCCCATTTCGGCAGGTCTGGTAAGGGGTAAAAGCTGGCTTCTTCGGCGATGAGGACGAGATTGTTCTCTCGCTTGCGCGTATAGCTGATATTGCGCTTGACAATCATGTGGATCGCAGCGGTGATAATCGAGCTGGTGGCTTCGATCTGGTCTTCGTTGATCCGAAAGTAGATGGCTTGTTTGCCCATAAGGTCGATGGGGATAGTCGTCTTACTCAGGCATTTGGCAACACCCGGATCTAGAAACTGTACCCAGGTTTGACTAGCGGTGGATTGGATGGTGGGGCCAGGATTGGAGCTGTTAGAACTAAAGGCTACCGACCGCAACCCTCGACTCAGATGGGTCATGAAGTAGGGCAAGCCCTCTCCCCCCATCTTGTTATGCTCTTTGGCGGCGGCTAGCCGCTCTGCAACTTGGGTTAGGCCCATCAGTTCCCAGACCATGAGCATGTCGTCATACTCGCTGCTTTTGGCGGCTAGCATCATGGACTGTTGGAGGAGATCAGATTGGGGGCCAAAGTATTGGTGTCTGCGCTCATGGTTCTCTGCGGCGTTGATGTTGATGCCCCTTGTGAGTTCGAGGGTGCCTGCTAGATCCTCATCGTTTTCAATCAGGTCAAGCAGGTTCAGTCCTCCAGAAAAGGGCAATGGTTCTAGAGACTGTTGGGAGGGCACTTTGATGCCGGGGCAAGGCAGTGGATGTCATAGCCGAGATGGTGGAGATACCCAGCGGTTTTCTTCATCAAGTCTCCTTTGATGTCACAGATGAGCAGGGAGGCTCCATCTTCGGCGTGGGATTCAATGACGGGGACGGCGACGTTTGCGGTTTTGCCACCGCCTGATTTGCCAGAGGCAATCCCACCAGGGTTGACGGGTCCTAGGATGATGCCTGTCTCATGGTTGAGTCGAACGGCGGTCTGTTCGAGGTCTGTCTCAGCTCTAATGAGTCTAGCTGTGTGGGTGCCCTGTTTGATTTCTTTGGGGGTGGCTTCTCTGGCCATCGGCATTCCATCGGGCACTTTTGTTCTGCGTTTGTTTTTACTGGCTAGCCAGAGGATAAAGAGGAGGGTGAGAAAGGCTATGGAGATCCAGCCGTAGTTGATTTGGAGGTCGGGAAGTCCGGTTCGTCTGGGTGGAAGTTGGGTGGTGTGGTGTTGCTGCATAATCCTTCCTGATAGAAGTGGCTATACAGGAAGATAGGCAGATGTGGAGTGGAGGACAAATCGGGTTGATACAATTAAGAGGCTTGCGATCAGGGAAATACTGTGACTGCTTTTACCATCGATCTCAGTTCAATCACGACTCTCTCTGATGATCAGTTCGACCGCCTCTGTATGGCTAACCCTGAGCTTAAGTTTGAGCGTACCCCTACGGGAGAATTAGTAATTATGCCGCCGACTGGTGGAGAGACTGGTAGAGGGAATGCCAAACTCACTTCCCGATTTGTAGTTTGGAATGAACAATACAATCTGGGAGAGGTATTCGATTCTTCCACTTGTTTTAGGATTCCAGGTGGGGGCGATCGCTCTCCTGATGTCGCATGGGTTAGTCAGGAACGTTGGGATGCCCTTACACCCGAACAACAGCGCAAGTTCCCGCCGATCTGCCCTGATTTTGTGCTGGAATTGCTCTCGCCAAGTGATAATCTCACCGTAACTCAGCAAAAGATGCAGGAGTACCTGTCCTGTGGGATTCGGTTGGGTTGGCTGATTAATCCAGAAGACAAGCAGGTGGAGATTTATCGACCAGGGCAGGAGGTTGAGGTGTTGCGATCGCCAAGGATGCTATCTGGAGAGACGGTGTTGCCGGGGCTTACGCTTGAGATGGGGTGGATGTGGAGGTAGGTAAATCTGTCCATGTTCGGAGCCATTACAGATTCCTGTAACTTTGAATGAAGATGTTTATGAGCCTGCGAGGAGGATTTCTGCATTGGATATCACTTCCGACATAACAGTCATCGATGCACTCCTTGATGGAGGTGCGCCGCCATTGAGGGTGATGGATCACCAACTGCCAATACCTCGAAGTTGGTATGCTCCACTGTCAGCGATCATTGTGGTTTTCTTTGTTGCGAGTTTGGTCTGGACATCCTGGCGAGACTATCACTCCGGTCGTCTTGAATGAGGGAATACGTTAGAAGGATTACCTTTGGTATCCAGGTAACCTTGTACAAGGCTCATAAACCATCTTTACGCCTCTACGAACACGTTCATCCTAGTCAATCTATCTCTTCTTAGTTAGGAATTTTGCAGCAGTAACGGAAAGACAGGAAGATTGTGGCGTTGGAGACAAACCTATCGATCTGACTGAAAGGCTTGAATGAATTTGTCAGTAACTTCTCGACCCAACACACTATAATAATCTTCCATCCTTGGTAGTGGTTCTGGAATATCAACAAAAACCATCTTGCAAAGTCCTTGGTTGTTGGTGGCCAACACAGATGTAACTCCCGTGTTCTGTGATTTTCTACCAGGATAAAAAAGTTGAATCCAGTGGTAGGCAACACCATCATGTTCTACTTCTGCAACTTGATTAGCTTCATCAAACCCATATCGAGCCAAATCTTTGCTTTGTAAGACCTTATTTAAACAGGCTTCTGTATTTGCATAAGCAGGATCGCTGATCAAAATCATTGAGTTAACAAATATAGCGATGATTACAGTAAAATACCTTCTCATAACTTCACCTCAAGTAATCATAAGGATTAACATCGTTTCCAGCCCATCCAGATCCTTTTCTTACCTCAAAATGCAAATGATCCCCTGTGCTTCTTCCAGTATTGCCTGATAGCGCAATTTCCTGCCCCTTATCTACTTTACTGCCTCTCCGAACGTTAACAGTACTTAGGTGAGCATAAACAGTCTCTAGGCCATTGCTGTGCTGAATACGAACCAAATTACCAAATTTACCTCCACACTCATGATCTCCTTCAACACAAATTGTTTCCACATCAACAACAACTCCACCATCCGATCGTTTGGTCTTGAGTTTAGATGAGCAGGTAAAGGAGGCAGTAATGGAAACGGATACAAGTGAAGACACCAAAATAAAATCATCTTCATGGTGCTCTATTGCATAAACAAACAAAAAGCGTAAAATTAATGCAAGTAGCGGGATTTTAAAATACACTTTTAAAATATATAAGTTAGATTAATAGCTTTCCAAATTACTTTAAAATGACTTTAAGGGAAAGTAGAAGAAAAAGTTTACAAGGTCAAAGGAACTAAAATAAATTTAAACTAAGATACTAAATAAAACGTATATGGGATACCGATGATCAACTCATGTATTT
>JAAUOM010000154.1 GCA_012034865.1 Acaryochloris sp. CRU_2_0
CCGTCAGATCGGTGGCGTATGTTCGATTAGACATAGTCCCAGTCCCACGCAACTTATAATGTCACGCTAAAGCTGCAGGGACAAGGATCGAGTGCATTTTTATCTTTACTTTATAAACAGCCTCTCAATGTCTGAATACCGCGAAGCGCTTCAACATCCTCATATAGCCTTTAGGGCACCTGATTTAAAGCAGGGTGTGGTCAAGCAAACTCCTTTAGGTCTACCTTCGCTTGTTTCAGGTGGCTTCGCTTTGACAGCTTGTGTCACAATTCAGACAGATGGTCGTCAGTCAACTTGGGCAATTCGCTGCTTTCATCGACAAGCCCCTGACCTGCAAGCCCGATACAAATATATCAGTGATTTTCTACAAGGTAGGAACGAAGAATTCTTTGTCAATTTTAGCTATGAGCCTGAAGGGATTAGAGTTGGTAACAACTGGTATCCCATTGTGCGAATGGCTTGGGTTGAGGGGCAATCTTTACATGATTTTATAGAAAATAATATAAACAATCCAGCCAGTCTTCAAGATCTTGCTACCCAAATTATGGTACTAAGTAACAGGTTCCATAACCTTAAAATGGCACATGGTGATCTTCAACATGGCAATATTTTAGTTCGTAATGGCAAGTTAGTTTTGATTGACTATGATGGCATGTATGTGCCAGGAATGCCTTATCAGACAAGCAATGAATTAGGTCATATAGCATTCCAACATCCGAGGCGCGATCGGTCTTTCTTTAATGAAACAATTGATAATTTCTCTATCATTGCTATTTATATTAGCCTTTTATCCCTAGCTACTCCTAAAGGGTCAGAACTTTGGAGAAAATATCATACTGGTGAAAATCTAATTTTCAATAGGCAGGATTATAAAGATCCTATTAGTTCTGCTTTGTTTACAGAAATTCAAAGCAACATTGAATTAAACAACACACTCAGGCAACTTATTGATAAATTTCAACAAATTTGTCTTGTGAATCTTGAAGCTATCCCATGTCTCAAGGATATTGACGAGGAAATTCTATCACCAAAACTAGCACAATCAGCACTTTCTTTTTGGGATCGCCTTAAAGCCTTCTTAGCTCATATTTTACGACTCATAAAACAAGATGAAGAAGTCTTTGATGGGCAATTTAAAGTTTTTTCGGCTCATGGTATTTTCCAGCTTGTAAAACAAGATGGAAAGAAAATAGCTGTCGTTGGGAAAGTTAATAATATCGCAGAGTATAGAGAAGACTCAGATTTGATAGCTACCTTTATTAATTTTGGGCATTTAAAGAGAGATTCTATTAGAGAATGGCAATCTAGTCTTGAATATAAACCTTTTACAGTGGTTATTTTCTCTGAAGGTTTAGATAGCCTCTTAAATGTAAAGCATTTGACAAGCAGTAGCTTAAGAGAACTTGAAGGAAGATACCTTAAGATAACAGGTCTGCTTGAGCAAGCCAAATACAAACGTAGTTGTACACCCCAAATTGTCTTGGGAAATGCACGTCAGCTCACTAGCGTAACAGAAGAAGAAGCAAATAGATTAATTGCTTCTTCGCGGAAAAAGTTATGGGAAAAATTATGGAATCTATGTTAAGAAGATATTTACTCCGGGAAGGGAGTAAGATAATAATGAAACGCTGGAGTTACTCTAATGAAACTCGATCGTATTACGAGCAATCCAAACCGGATGAATGGGCAACCCTGTATCCGTAACCTTCGCCTTACGGTTCGTCGGGTGATTGAGTTACTCGCAACTTATCCTGATCGAGAAGAATTACATCAAGAGTTTCCAGAATTAGAGGATGAAGATATCCGACAAGCCCTAATTTTTGCCTCTTCTTACTTGGACGATCTCATTATTGAACTCCCTAATTCGCATGAAACTGTTGCTTGATCAGGGATTGCCACTCTCTGCGGCAGCGTTATTACGACGGGATGCAGACATCGACACGATTCATGTAGGTGAAATTGGCATGTCTGAGGCTGAAGATGCAGACATTATCCAGCAAGCTAGAGACGAGGGGCGTATCGTGGTTACTCTTGACACAGATTTTCATGCACTGCTAGCGCTTCATGTAGCAACCAATCCTTCAGTCATTCGTATTCGGATTGAAAGGTTACGTGCCCAAGCACTTACAGACCTTTTATTAACAGTTATTGCTGAATGCGCGGAGGCTTTAGAGCAAGGATCAGCCATCACGGTTGAGCCAAGCCGTATTCGTATTCGCCGTTTACCGTTGGTATCAGATGTCTAACGTTCCGGTTGGAGCGGACAATTGAGAGTCTTTTCGTTTGTTGTTCAAGTCGATTTGCTGCCGCTCAACCGGAACGTTAGACCGCAGTAATTTACTCCATCCCGCATAAAAATGGACTACCCTCAATTTTATAAAATCTTTAAAGGCCTGTACAAATGCTGACCTGATTGGTGCAACCTAAAGACACCTGTGCAGAGGATTGTCCCCTGCCATTTTTAACGGAAGCTGGCGATGGATACTGAACCCATTGATATTCTCCTGGTTGAGGATAATCCCGGTGATGTGTTCTTGATCAATCGTATGCTGGAAGAATGTCCGCTGCGGTATACCCTACATCGTGTTGACAATGGTGAAGCGGCTACGGATTTTCTCCGCCAGATTCAGGCTTATCCACAAGCGCCTTTGCCCCAACTCATTTTATTAGACTTAAATCTTCCGATCAAAAATGGGCGAGAGGTTCTTGCAGATATTAAATCAGACCCCCAATTACAACATATCCCTGTGATTGTCTTGTCTACCTCTAATGCACCTGAAGATATCGAAGAAAGCTATCAGCTCAAAGCAGATTATTATGTCACTAAGCCCAGTAGTTTTGATGAATTTACCAGTAAAGCGCAGGATATTCATAATTTTTGGCTGCGATGGCAAAAAAATAACTAAAGCTTCCCATCTCCCTTTACCCCCACTTAGAGAATAATGACTGAGTCACTCACATCTAAGCATATCCCCAGCCAGACTGCTACAGAGCCTGGGGGTGATTCTCTGTCAACCCAGCAAGATATTCATGTATTGCTGGTGGAAGATAATCCTGGCGATGCTTTTTTGATTCAAGGCATGTTGGGAGTGAAGCACAGTGGTGACACGATTCAATATCAGCTCACCCATGTGGTCAAATTAGAAGAGGCGATTAATGTCCTCAAACAAGTGACCTTTAACGTCATTCTACTAGATCTGTCTTTACCCGATAGCCATGGTCTAGCAACCCTAGAAAAAATCCTAGTTCATGCCTGCGCGTTACCGATTGTTGTCTTTACAGGCTTAGATGATGAGACCATTGCGATGCAAGCTGTTCAACAGGGCGCTCAAGATTTTTTAGTCAAGGGACAGGTGACCCCTGGTTCTTTAGTACATGCAATTCGCTACTCCATTGAACGCCAACAGAATGAACTTGCCCTTAAGCAAAAAACCATTGAATTGGAGCGGGTCAATAAAGAACTCCGCAAGCGTTCCTTGGAATTAGAGGCTGCAAATACCGAGTTGGAAGCCTTTAACTATACGGTCTCCCACGATCTGCGCAATCCACTAACGGGTATCAAAACGGGCTGTGCCTTGTTGACGGTCTATATGGGGGATCGAGATCCTCGCCTGCAAAAATATTTGAGTACGATTCAAGATTACACCCGGCATATGGCAACCCTGCTAGAAGGCTTGCTGCAATTGTCTAACATTGGCCGCAATCCCATTCAACCGCAAACGGTGAATTTAAGTTCAACGGTGCAAACTATCGCTCGACAACTGTTGCAGCAAGAACCGGATCGTAACGTTAAGTTTGTAATTCCCACCCATATTAATGTGCAAGGGGATACCCATCTGCTATGGGTGGCGCTGGAAAACTTATTGGGCAATGCTTGGAAATATACGAGTGCCTTGCCTCATGCTCAAATTGAATTTGGTAAAACCACCCTAGCAGAGGTGAGCCGGCAACCTCTAAATGCGGCTGAAACCATTACGCCGGAGCAACCGATCTACTTTATTCGGGATAATGGGGCGGGCTTTGATATGAATCAAGCCGAGCGGATCTTTTTACCTTTTCAGCGGTTAACCAGTTCTGGAGCGTTTACAGGTAGTGGGATTGGTCTGTCAACGGTTCAACGCATTATTCACTGTCACGGTGGCCAAATCTGGTTTGATGCGGCTGTTAATCAAGGTGCTACATTTTATTGGACCCTGGCTCATAAACAGTAATTCCCAGGGTGTGCTGCTATGCTGACACCCGATCGCACTCCAAATCCTTTCCCTCCTGCTACTTGTGCCTTTGTGGAAGTCTTAGTCGATTGTCCCGGCACAGACAAGCTGTTTACCTATCGAATTCCCGCTGACCTCACCCTGCACGCTGGCGATATTCTCAGTGTTCCGTTTGGGGGGCAACAAGTAGGTGCGATCGCCCTACGTCTGCAAGCTGATCCCCCGCCACAGTTAGCAACGGCCAAAATTCTCAACGTGGCGGATGTGATTTGCCGGAATTTATTTCCACCCGGATATTGGCAGGTCTTAGAAAAAGTGGCAGCCTATTATCAGACGCCATTGATGGCAGTGGTTCGCGTCGCCTTACCCCCCGGTCTATTGCAGCGATCGCAACGCCGAATTCGCCTTCTTCCCCCCCCCCTTGGATCTCTGCCCCCAGACTTAGAACCAGCCGCCCAAGCCATGCTAGTCTTACTCCAAAACAGCCCAACCCAAGACTATACCTGGCAGTATCTCCGTCGTCAGGTCAAACGGGCTGACAAGGGTTTGCGAGAACTCCAACAGCTCGGCTGGGTGGAAAGTTACCTGCACACCCAAGCGCCAGCTCAATCTCAACATCAACAAGCCGTGACCCTGATTTCCGATACTGACTCTGACCTCACGGCTCGTCAGCAAGAAATTTTGACTCTTCTCAAGCAGGCTGGAGGAGAACTGTGGCTGCCAGAGCTATTACGTCTTGCCCATACCACTCGTCCTACCCTCAAAAAGTTAGCCCAAAAAGGCTGTATTACCATCCACTTGCAAGAACGGCTGCGCCTAGAAACCAGTTCTATCCAACCCGATCAACCTCAAGTTCTCACCCCTGACCAAGCACGGGTTCTGGCGACCATTCAGCCATTATCAGGTTATGCCGAGGTACTTCTGCATGGGGTAACAGGCTCTGGTAAAACCGAAGTTTACTTACAAGCGATTACCCCCATATTGGCTCGTCAACAGTCTGTGTTGGTGCTGGTTCCTGAAATTGGTTTAACCCCGCAGTTGACGGATCGATTTCGGGCACGCTTGGGCGATTGTATCCGTGTCTACCACAGTGCTCTTTCAGATGGCGAGCGATATGACACTTGGCGATCGCTTCTGCATGGGTCTGCTCAAGTCCTCATTGGCACTCGTTCTGCCGTGTTTGCTCCCCTTGCCAATCTGGGGTTAATTGTCCTGGATGAAGAACATGACACAGGCTATAAGCAAGACCAACCTGCCCCTTGTTACCATGCCCGCACCGTGGCGCGGTGGCGTGCCCAAACCGATAACTGTCCGCTGATCCTTGGTTCGGCAACCCCTTGTCTAGAGAGTTGGGCTCATGCCCAACAGCTTCTGGCTCTGCCACCTCAGTTCACCTCTGTTGAAGCGGCACCGACTCCCCACTACCTTTGTCTACCAGAACGGGTTCATGCTCGACCTCTGCCTCCCATCGATACTGTGGATATGCGGCAAGAGTTAGCTGAGGGCAATCATTCCATGTTTAGTCGGCTCCTGCAACAGGGGTTGCGATCCCTCACCTCAACTCAGAAACAGGGGTTATTATTTATCCCCCGTCGCGGTCATAGTACGTTTGTCTCGTGCCGCAGTTGCGGGTATGTCGCTACCTGTCCCCATTGCAGCGTGTCCTTGACCTATCATCACGGTCCAGATATCCAGCAATCCCTACTGCGCTGTCATTATTGCAACTATACCCAACTGCAACCGCAACAGTGTCCTGTTTGTCAGTCCTCCTATTTCCGTTTTTTGGTAGTGGCACGCAGCGGGTGATCCAAGATTTAAACCAATCCTTCCCAGACCTACGAGTCCTTCGCTTTGATAGTGATACGACTCGACGTAAGGGAGCGCATCGCCAATTATTGGCTCAATTTGCTCAAGGGGAAGTCGATCTAATGGTGGGGACGCAGATGCTAACCAAGGGCATTGATATTTCCCAGGTGCAATTAATTGGTGTGTTAGCGGCGGATAGCTTGCTCAATATTCCCGATTTTCGTGCTAGTGAACGCACGTTTCAAACCCTTCTGCAAGTGGCGGGGCGGGCAGGCCGAGGCGATCAGCCCGGTCGAGTTGTTTTGCAAACCTATACGCCTGAGCATCCTGTTATACAGGCGGTTCAACACTATGCGATGGATGATTTTCTCTGGACTGAACTCAAGCATCGCCAAGCTACGGGGTACCCCCCCTATTGTCAGCTCATTTTATTGCGGGTCAGCGGTTTTCAGGAAACGAAGGTTGAGGAGACAGCCCAAACCCTTGCTAATTATCTAGAAAACTATATGCAGTCCCACGCGGTGACGGGTGAAATTCTAGGGCCTGCCCCCGCCAGCATCCTTAAAGTGGCTCGCCGCTATTATTGGCATATTTTAATTAAAAGCCCCTCTGATCTTCGGGGTGATTCTAACGACTGGTCTATCCCGCTCCAAGGGTGCCTGAAACGTTGTCCAAAATCCTTGCGCCTCCAGATCGATGTTGATCCCCTGAAGATCCTTTGATTCCGGGGCTTGTTCTTTCTGAGTTTTATCCTTCGTGTTTGGATGATAGTAATATCGACGATCTCAGTACCCCAGAGATTTAGAAGATATTGAGAGTGGGTGGATTAAGTGGAGTCAAAACCCACTATTTACTCCCTTTTAGTTTTCGATGGTCTTGTTTTTTGGATTGCTTCGGTTGTTCCTTGTGGTTCCGTTTTGGGGAATGTCTATTGGATCGCTCTTCTGGAGAAAACAGGCTCAGTTGCAAGGGTTGGCCACAGACTCGTACCTGTTTTAAGTGTTGCAATAGATGTTTGGGCATCCCGTCTGGCAGATACACGGTGCTATAGGTATCGAAGAATTTGATTTGGCCGATATAGCGAGGTTCTAGATTGATTTCATTGGCGATCGCACCCACAACATTCTTTGGAGCTATCCCATGTTGACGACCCACTTCAATGCGAAACCGTTGCATTACTTGTTGAGAGGGCTTGCCCAGATTGGCCGCCCAATTGCCAGCCTGAAAGTCAGAGGAGCGTGCTGCCAAATCTGCTTCCAGTGGAACCAATGGTCTTTCCTTTTGCACGAGATAGGCTAAGGATGCCGCGATTTCGCCCAAACTCACATCCTGTTCCTGTTGATAATTACGGATGAGATCTGCAAAAAAGCCCAAGTCTTGTTCTGCCAGAGTGTCAGTCATTAACTGTTTAAATTGAACAATACGCCGATCTGCAATGTCTGCATGACTGGGAACTTGCATTGGCTGAATGGGCTGCCGAGTCGCTTGTTCAATCGCCCGTAACATGCGCTTTTCACGAGGCGACACAAACAGGATGGCATCTCCCTGACGCCCTGCCCGACCAGTACGACCGATACGGTGAATATAAGTCTCCGTATCACAGGGGATATCGTAATTAATCACATGGCTAATCCGTTCGACATCCAAACCACGGGCGCCACATCGGTGGCCACAAGAATATCTAAGCGACCAGATTTGATCCGCTCAATGGTTTTTTCTCTGAGCGCTTGGCTGACATCCCCACTCAAAACAGCACTGGCATAACCCCTAGCCTCTAGTTTCTCAGTCAGTTCCGCTGCCATCACCTTCGTGCGGACAAACACCAGCATGGCTTCAAAATCCTCCACCTCCAGAATGCGGGTGAGAGCGTCGAGTTTGCTTAAGCCTCCCATCAGCCAATAGCGCTGAGTCACAGTGGAGACAGTGGCAGTCTTGGATTTGATCTTGATCTCAACGGGATCTTGCAAATAGCGCTGAGCCACTCGTCGGACCCGATCAGGCATGGTGGCAGAGAACAGAACGACCTGTCGCTGCTTGGGCGTTTGATCCAGAATTTTTTCTACATCTTCAATGAAACCCATCCGCAGCATTTCATCGGCTTCATCTAGGACAACGCTAGTGAGGGACTCTAGATTGAGCGTGCCTCGATTCAAGTGATCAATGATGCGTCCTGGCGTGCCGACTACAACCTGTACGCCCCGTCGCAGTTGCCGCAGTTGCGTACTGATATTCTGCCCCCCATAAAGAGTGGCCAGGTGAAAACCTGGCAAATGACGGGCATAGGTTTGCATTGCTTCAGCGACCTGAATGGCCAGTTCGCGGGTAGGGGTAAGCACCAGAACCTGGGGATGGTTTTGGCTTAAATCCAATCGACTGAGCAGGGGTAAGGCAAAGGCTGCGGTTTTACCGGTTCCGGTTTGAGCCTGTCCTAAAAGATCTTGGCCTGCAAGGAGGGGTGGGATACTTTGAGCTTGAATGGGAGTAGGTGATTCATAGCCAATTTCGTCAATGGCTTGCAGCAAAGGGGGTGAGATGCCCGTTGGCAAAGCCGCTCCTATGGAGCTAGGGCGGTCTCCGACCATCGCAAGATCTGCAAACCGAGAAATTATTGTTTGAGACATAGAAAGACACATAAAAGGACAGCCCAGCGCTGACGATATCACATCAAACTAGGCATGAGAACAAGGGTGGTAGAACCTACACCCTTGACACATCTTGTGAGTTGGTTACAAGTCTGGGCCAGCTTGTGGCGATAGAATGACCCAGCTCACCGGCTACAGAGAACTTTTACATCATAGACGATGTTCTGGAATTTAGACAAAATAGTGTGCTGATCGCAGATTTGCCTCTGACTTACTCATTAGAGATGAATGGTGCGTTCTTTGCTGAGTGAAAATATGCCTGCACGGGTTAATGTAGAGACAGGTGAGCAGCTTTTTTCTCCATTAACTGTTGAGTGTTTACAGCAGATTGTTCTAGACCAAAAGAATCCAGTTCGTTTTATTGAGACACCAGTGTACAATTT